>NZ_CDROCK010000016.1:0-107670 GCF_977020205.1 Pseudomonas sp. AIG
TCCACACCGCGTAGCAACCGATCACGCCGACCGGCAGGTTGATCAGGAAGATCCAGTGCCACGTCAGGTATTCGACCATCCAGCCGCCCATGGTCGGGCCGATCAACGGGCCGAGCAGGCCGGGGATGGTGATGAAGCCCATGATCCGCACCAGTTCCGATCGCGGATAGGCGCGCAGGACCACCAGCCGTCCGACCGGCAGCATCAGTGCACCGCCCAGGCCCTGAATGACGCGGGCGCCGACCAGCATGCTCAGACTGCTCGACAGTGCACAAAGCAATGAGCCGAAGCTGAACAGCAGAATCGCGCCGAAGAAGATTTTCTTGGTGCCGAAGCGGTCGGCGATCCAGCCTGAGGCGGGGATCAGCAGCGCCACGGTGAGCATGTAAGAGATGACCACGCCTTGCATGCGCAACGGATCTTCGGCGAGATCGCGAGCCATGGCGGGCAGGGCAGTGTTAAGAATGGTCCCGTCGAGGGACTGCATGAAGAAAGCGATGGCGACGACCCACGGCAACCAGCGGGCGGTGATGGCGTCGAGAGGCGGGCGGTTGGGCATGGAACCTCTTGTTGTCTGTTTGATGATCGTTCCCACGCTCTGCGTGGGAATGCCTCAACGGACGCTCCGCGTCCGCTTTTGGCTGGGACGCAGAGCGTCCCGGGTTGCATTCCCACGCAGAGCGTGGGAACGATCGCTGTCAGAGGGTGAGCGTGAGTCGGCTGACCAGTGCCCCCGGCAGCAATGCCGAGGAGGTATTGCGCTGGCTGTAGGTACTTGCCGACAGCAACAACTCACGTTCGGCGGTCAACGCTTCCAGCTGCGAACCGAGCAGGCTGTAAGCGCTATCGTCAAAACGCATGGTGCTGACCGGTGCCTGAATCTCGCCGTTCTCGACCCAGAAAGTCGCGAAGCGGGTCATGCCGGTCATGCGCGCCGCCGGCTGATCCGAGTAGTTCAAGTACCACAGGTTGCTGATGTACAGCCCGGTGCCCAACTGCTTGAGGATCTCTGCTTGCGACAGATCGCCCGCCGCCATGTTCAACGCACTGGGCATTTCACCGCCGCCGGCGCCGTTGGCGGTCAGGCCATATTCGGCGGCACTGCGCGAGCCGACCAGTTGATCGCTGGCCTTGCCTTCGACGATCAAACGCAGATCACTGCGCGGATAACCTTCGCCGGAAAACGCCGGGCTCAACGATTCGCTGACTTTCTCATCCAGCGACACCAGCGGACTGAACGCCTGATCGCCGACATACAGCTTCTGCAACGGGCTGCTCTTGCTGGCGATCGACTGCGCCGAGAATCCGCCCCAGCTCAGCATGCCCATGATTTCTTCCAGCGCCGCCGGTGCCAGGTACGCGCGGTACTGCCCCGGCGCCAGGGTGCGCAGTGGGCGGCCGAGAAACTCCAGTTGCTCACGCGCCTGAGCAAAGCGCTTGGCAAAACCTTCGCTGCTCCAGTCGTGTCCGGCGTAGCTGGCTTTCACCGCTTCACCGTTCTGGTGGAACAGGCTGAAATCGAAGTTGAAGCTGTTGGCCTGATGCCAGCCGAACGCCCCCGAAGAACTGGCGAAACCCCGGCTGATCGGGCCAGCGGCATAGAAGCCCACCAAGTCCAGACCTTCAGCAGCGGCGCAGATTTCATCGACAACCTGTTCGGTATCCGGCAGTGGATGTTCCTGCACGTTCTGGCTCTGCCAGCCGTTGTGATTGAGCAGCAGATACGGATCCTGCGGCAGCAACGGCAGAGTTTCGCGCAGTTGTTGCAGACCTTCGGCGAGGCGTCGCAGATCGCCTTCCTGATCACCGGACAAGGTGACCTGCAGGTCGGCATGACGCCCGTCGTTGATCAGCTTCAGAACGATGTTGGCCTGCTGCACTTGCCCGGCCTGACGCACCTTGGCGTGATTGAAACGCACGAACGCCGAGGATTCGGCGGCAAAGCTGAGGGTGAACTGTTCCGGCTCGCGCACGCTGTCGCGCAGCCACTCGACCATGACCTTGAAGGCGTCGGACTGACTCTTCGAAATGCTCATCAGGCGTCTCCCCCAAACACATCAACGTTGCTGAATACGCAGGCCGGCGAAGCGTGGCCGACGCGGATCACCTGGTTCGGTTCGCCTTTGCCGCAATTCGGCGTGCCCAGCACCTTGACGGTGTTGGCGTCGCCGACGGCGCGCAGGCTTTTCCAGAAGTGCGCGGAAATCGCCCGATAGTTCGGGTTTTTCACCACGCCTTTGAGTTCACCGTTTTCGATCAACTGGCCCCATTCACAGCCGAACTGGAATTTGTTGCGCGCATCGTCGATCGACCATGAGCGGTTGGTGCTCATCAGGATGCCGTTCTCGATGCCTTCGATCAGTTTGTTCAGAGGCTGATCGCCCGGTTCGATATTGAGGTTGGCCATGCGGTCGATCGGCGGGCGGTTCCAGCCACAGGCGCGGCTGTTGGCGACGCCGTCGAGACCGGCGCGGAACTGCGACAGCGCACCGCCCAGTGGACGCAACAACAGGCCATCGCGGATCAGGAATTGTTTGCTGGCCTTGCTGCCGTCGTCGTCATGACCGTAGCTGGCCAGTTCTTCGGGAATGCCCGGATCGAAGGTCACGTTGAGCAGTTCGGAGCCGTATTGCAGGCTGCCGAAGTCGCTGGCTTTGACGAAACTGGTGCCGGCGTAATTGCGCTCGTCGCCGAGGATGCGGTCGAGTTCCAATGGATGACCGATGGATTCGTGGATTTGCAGCATCATTTGATCAGGCATCAACAGCAGGTCGCGCGGGCCTTGCGGGGTGTTCGGCGCGAGCAGCAGTTGCAATGCCTGATCGGCGACTTGCGGGCCGGCGCCGATCAAACCGCAGCGGCTGATCACGTCAGCGCCGCCCTGTTGGCCGAAGTTCTCGCGGCCGAGGCTGCGGGTCTGGCTGTCGTTGCCGTCGTAAGCGGTGACGTCGAGCCCTGGATAGACGAAACGCTGGGCCTGGCGCAATTCAGCCCCGGCGCTGCTCAGGTAGATCTGCTCGACGTGGGTAATGCCAATGCTCACCTGCCAATTCACCAGGCGCTCATCCTTTGGCACCGAGGCGGATTCCGCGCCGAGCAGCTCGAAGCATTCGCTCAGGGACGGGAAGGCTTGTTCGAGATTGGGCGAAAAGTAATCAGCGCGATCGCTGGACACTGGCTGATCACGCAGGTCGAGCAAGGCGTGAGGCTTGAGTCGACGGGCTTGAGTTTCGGCGCGTTCAAGCGCAGCTTGCAGGCCTTGTTGCGACAGATCGTTGGTCGCCGCATAGGCCTCAACGCCATTAACGCGAACGGTGAGCATCGCGCCCTCGTCACGGCTCAGGCTTGGCGGTTCGGCAACGTTCTTGCGTACCGACAGGTACTGGCCGGACTCGCGTACGTATCGCAGGGAAAAGAACTCAGCGCCCGTGCGCAAGGCAGCGAAGCGCTGCTTGAGCTGGGGGTGGAAATCGAACATTCGGGAACCTCCTTGTCAGGGGGAAGCGGTAGAGCAGCGGCGGGGAGGGGGTGAAACGGTTGCGCGAGGTCTAGAGTAGGCCTGCGTGGGGGTAGGATCAAGTGAAGAGGGGGTGTAGGAAGATTTACTGTGCGAGGCAGGAGATCGTTCCCACGCTCTGCGTGGGAACGCCGCCATGGACGCTCTGCGTCCGCTGTGTGACGCGGAGCTTCACCGGATGCATTCCCACGCGGAGCGTGGGAACGATCACTTCCGGCTACTGAGCAGCCGGGGTGATATCACGCATCGGCTTGCCCTTCACCGGTGCATCGCCCGCGACATAGTAAGCAGCGGTGCTACGCGGCAGCGGCTGACGGCCACGGATCTTGTCGGCGATTTTCTCGGCGATCATGATCGTCGGCGCGTTGAGGTTGCCGGTGGTGATGATCGGCATGATCGAGGCATCGACCACACGCAGGCTCTGCATGCCGTGCACGCGACCTTCGCCATCGACTACGGCCATCTCGTCGGTGCCCATCTTGCACGAGCAGGACGGGTGGAACGCGGTTTCGGCGTGCTCGCGGATGAACTTGTCCAACTGCTCATCGGTTTGCACTTCAATGCCCGGGCTGATTTCACGGCCACGGAAAGCGTCGAGTGCCGGCTGCTGCATGATTTCACGGGTCAGGCGGATGCCGTCGCGGAATTCCTGCCAGTCTTGCTCGGTGGCCATGTAGTTGAACAGGATGCTCGGGTGCTGGCGCGGGTCTTTCGACTTGGCCTGGATGCGACCACGGCTGGGCGAGCGCATGGAACCCATGTGCGCCTGGAAACCGTGCTCTTTCACACCGTTGCTGCCGTTGTAGTTTATCGCCACTGGCAGGAAGTGGTACTGGATGTTCGGCCATTCGAATTCCGGACGCGAACGGATGAAACCGCCGGCTTCGAACTGGTTGCTGGCGCCGATGCCGGTGCCGTTGAACAGCCACTCGGCACCGATGGCTGGCTGGTTGTACCAGAGCAGCGACGGGTACAGCGAAACTGGCTGAGTGCAGGCGTATTGCAGGTACAGCTCAAGGTGATCCTGCAGGTTTTCACCGACGCCCGGCAGGTCGTGGACGACCGGAATGTCGAGCGACCTCAGCAGCTCGGCAGGGCCGACACCGGAGCGCTGCAGAATCTGCGGCGAAGCGATGGCGCCGGAGCACAGCAGCACTTCTTTGCGCGCTTTGACTTCAACACGCTCTTCAGCGTCGCCGACCAGGTAACGCACGCCAACGGCACGCTTGCCTTCAAACAGAATCTTGTCGGTCAGGGCGTGGGTGACGATGGTCAGGGTCGAACGCTTTTTCGCGGTGTCGAGGTAGCCACGCGCGGTGGAAGCACGACGGCCGTTTGGCGTGACGGTGCGGTCCATCGGGCCGAAGCCTTCTTGCTGGTAACCGTTCAAGTCTTCGGTGCGCGGGTAACCGGCTTGTACGCCAGCTTCAACCATGGCGTGGAACAGCGGGTTGTTGCCAGCCTTTGGCGTGGTCACGCTGACCGGGCCTTCGCCGCCGTGGTAATCGTTCGGGCCGATGTCGCGGGTTTCGGCTTTGCGGAAGTACGGCAGGCAGTCGAGGTACGACCAGTTTTCCAGGCCTGGCAGTTTCGCCCAGCCGTCGTAGTCCATCGCGTTGCCGCGGATGTAGCACATGCCGTTGATCAGCGAGGAGCCGCCGAGGCCTTTGCCGCGACCGCATTCCATCCGACGACCGTCCATGTGTGGCTCTGGATCGGTTTCGTACGCCCAGTTGTAGCGACGACCTTGCAGCGGGAATGCCAGTGCCGCCGGCATTTGCGTGCGGAAGTCGAAACGGTAGTCCGGGCCGCCTGCTTCAAGCAGCAGAACGGTGACGCCGGCGTCTTCAGTCAGACGGGTCGCCAAAGTGTTACCGGCCGAGCCGGCACCGATGATGATGTAATCGAATTCTTGGGACATTGAATGCACCCTCTTTAGATGTGGTCAGGTCGGGCCTGACGAGTGCTTTGCACTCGATTCGCAAGTAGGCTCGCTCCCACATTGGAATGGGATCTCCTGTGGGAGCGAGCCTGCTCGCGAAGACGGCCTCACGAGCAATACAGGACTCGGGTCTTAGAACACCGAGACGTAATCGCCCAGCTCGACCTGTACCGATTTGATGCGCGTGAAGTTGTTCAGCGAGCTGATGCCGTTCTCACGGCCAACACCCGACTGCTTGTAACCGCCAACCGGCATTTTTGCGTCGGACTCGCCCCAGGCGTTGATCCAGCAGATACCGGCTTCCAGTTGATGAATCACGCGGTGCGCGCGGTTCAGGTCTTTGGTGACGATACCGGCGGCCAGGCCGAAGTCGGTGTCGTTGGCGCGGCGGATCACTTCTTCTTCGGTTTCGTACGACAGGATCGCCATCACCGGGCCAAAGATTTCTTCACGAACGATGGTCATGTCGTCGGTGCAATCGGTGAACACGGTCGGTGCGACGAATGCGCCTTTGGCGAATTCGCCGTCGGTCAGACGGTCGCCGCCGCACAGCACGCGGGCACCTTGTTCTTTACCCTTGGCGATGTAACCCAGCACGCTTTCCATGTGCGCGAAGCTGACCAGCGGGCCGAAGTTGGTGTTTTCGTCTTCCGGGTTGCCGACGCGGATGCGCGCAACGCGCTCAACGATCTTGGCTTCGAAAGCGGCTTTCAGGTGCGCCGGTACGAACACGCGAGTGCCGTTGGTGCAGACCTGACCGGAGCTGTAGAAGTTGGCCATCATGGCGGTGTCGGCAGCGCGATCGAGATCGGCGTCGTCGCAGATGATCAGCGGGGATTTGCCGCCCAGTTCCATGGTCACGTCTTTCAGCGACGAAGCCGAAGCGCTGGCCATCACCTTCTTGCCGGTGTCGGTGCCGCCGGTGAAGGAGATTTTTTCGATACGTGGGTGCTCGGTCAGCCAGGTGCCGACTTCACGGCCGCTGCCGGTCAGTACGTTGAACACGCCATTTGGAACGCCGGCTTCGGTGTAGATCTCGGCCAGTTTCAGGGTGGTCAGCGAGGTGACTTCGCTTGGCTTGAAGATCATCGCGTTACCAGCCGCCAGGGCTGGCGCGGATTTCCACAGCGCGATCTGGATCGGGTAGTTCCACGCGCCGATACCGGCGACCACGCCCAGCGGCTCGCGACGGGTGTAGACGAAAGAAGTGTCACGCAGAGGAATCTGCTCGCCTTCGATGGCCGGCACCAGGCCTGCGTAGTATTCCAGCACGTCAGCACCGGTAACGATGTCGACGTATTTGGTTTCGGAGAAGGATTTACCGGTGTCCAGGGTTTCCAGCGCGGCCAGTTCATCGTTGCGCTCGCGCAGGATGTCGACGGCACGACGCAGGATGCGCGAACGCTCCATGGCGGTCATCGCGGCCCAGATTTTCTGGCCCTTTTCAGCGCTGACCACGGCGCGCTCGACGTCTTCCTTGGTCGCACGTTGCACCAGTGCGAGGACTTCACCGTTAGCCGGGTTGATGGCTTCGAAGGTGGCATCGCTGCCGGCGTCGGAGTACGCGCCATCGATGTAAAGTTTTTGCAGTTCGAAACGGGCCATAGTGTCCTCGCAAGTGCATTGGTGGTTGGCGTTGACCACCGCGCTAAGGCTGCGGTGGCGTTCAGGGGCCGAGCGTTTTCTGTGTGCTCTAGCTCACCTTCTTGGCCAATTGGAAATCCATGTATTCGTAAGCGATCTGTTGCGCCTGCGCCGTGTCGAAAGCATCTCCCGACAAAGCGCCGCGCAACCACAAGCCGTCAATCAACGCTGCCAGTCCCCGCGCTGCGCTGCGCGCGTCTTCGAGCGGCAACACACGGCGGAACTCGCAGCACAGGTTGGAATACAGACGGTGATCGTTGATCCGCTGCAACCTGTGCAAAGACGGCTGGTGCATGCTGGTGGCCCAAAAGGCCAGCCAGGTTTTCATTGCCGGGCCATTGACCTGGCTGGCGTCGAAGTTGCCTTCGATGATCACCTGCAGATGCGCCCGTGGGCTGTCATCTGCCAGCGCCTGTCGGCGCACGGTGACGCTCTCGCTGAGGGCAGTCATCAGATACCGCATCGTGGCGGCAATCAGGCCGTTCTTGTCCTGAAAGTAATGACTGATGATGCCATTCGAGACACCGGCCAAACGGGCGATCAGCGCAATGCTGGCGTCCCCCATTCCGACCTGATCGACCGCCTGCAAAGTGGCTTCGATCAGTTGTTGGCGGCGGATGGGTTGCATACCGACCTTGGGCATCTTGCACATCTCCTTAGGCCTTCCGAGCGGCGATTCACGCCTATCGGATTGACGGCCAGTCTATTTTGTTTTGATTGAACGTTCAATCAACAAAGAATAAGATCTGCGACAAATCGTCGCTGCCTACAGATTTTTCCTACGTGTAAGTGGCGATAAAACCGACATCCGAAAATGCTCGAAACCTGTATGGGGCATGGCGCGGTTCGCGATTCGATGGACGTGTTGAAAGGGCAAGACGCTCAGGGCCAGGTTTCGGATGAACGTCCGTCCACCTTCGGCCACGAAAGCGATTCGCAGCGCCATTTCGGCAGGTTCGGGCTTTTTTCGGGGTGTCTTTATATCACCCGCCGGTCGGCTGCCAACTAACCGATTGGTCGGGTTCCGTGTTGCCTTGTGTTCTTCTCTCGCACTGCCTGGAGCATTTGTGCCATGAGTTCTGCCTCGCTTATAAAGACCCCGCCCGAGAAGGTGACGGTCAACGGTTGGGTGTTTTACACCTCTACCGCGCTGATTCTGTTGTTGACCGCCATTCTGATTATCGCCCCGCAAGAGGCCGGCAGACTGTTGGGTATCGCTCAGGCCTGGTTGTCGCGCAGCTTCGGCTGGTACTACATGGTGGTCATCGCCGCCTACCTGGTATTTGTCGTCGGCCTGGCGTTTTCCTCGTACGGCAAACTCAAACTGGGCAGCAAGGACGACACCCCGGATTTCAGTTACGGCGCCTGGGCGGGGATGCTGTTCTCGTCGGGTATCGGTATTTCGCTGCTGTACTTCGGCGCGTCCGAGCCACTGGATCACTATTTCAATCCGCCGGAAGGCGCATCGGCCAGCAACATGGCCGCGCGTCAGGCAGTACAACTGACGTTCCTGCATTGGGGCCTGCACGGCTGGGCGATCTACGCACTGGTCGGTCTGGCCGTGGCGTACTTTGCTTATCGTCATAACCAGCCGCTGGCGCTGCGTTCGGCGCTGTATCCGCTGGTGGGCGAGCGTTGGGTCAAGGGCGCGGCCGGTCACGCGGTGGACGGCTTCGGCATGTTCGTGACCCTGTTGGGGCTGGTGACCAACCTGGGGATTGGTTCGCTGCAAGTGTCGTCGGGCCTGGAAAACCTGTTCGGCATGGAGCACAGCAACACCAACCTGTTGATCGTGATCATCGTGATGAGCACCGTGGCGACCATCGCTGCCGTGTCCGGCGTGGAAAACGGCATCCGTCGTCTGTCCAACCTGAACATCGTGCTGTTCAGCGGTTTGCTGATTTTCGTGCTGTTGTTTGGGCCGACTTTGCACTTGCTCAACGGCTTCGTGCAGAACATCGGCGACTACCTCAATGGCATCGTGTTGAAAACCTTCGACCTTTATGTGTATGAAGGCGACAACGCCAAGTCCGAGCGCTGGATGGGCCTGTGGACGCTGTTCTACTGGGCGTGGTGGATTTCCTGGGCACCATTCGTCGGCATGTTCATCGCGCGTATTTCCCGTGGTCGTACCGTGCGTGAGCTGGTGGCCGGCGTGCTGCTGATTCCGCTGGGCTTCACCTTGGCCTGGCTGTCGATCTTCGGTAACTCGGCGCTGGACCTGGTGATGAACCATGGCGCGGTGGAACTTGGCAAGACGGCGCTGGAACAGCCGTCGATGGCGATCTATCAATTGCTTGAGCATTACCCGGCGTCGAAAGTCGTCATCGGTGTGTCGATCTTTGTTGGCTTCGTGTTGTTCCTGACCCCGGCCGACTCCGGCGCGGTAATGATGGCGAACCTGTCCTGCAAGGGCGGTAACGTCGATGAAGATGCGCCGCACTGGCTGCGGATCTTCTGGTCGGTGGTGATCACCCTGGTGACCATCGGGCTGCTGTTTGCCGGTAACTTCGAAGCCATGCAAACCATGGTGGTGCTGGCCGGTCTGCCGTTCTCGGTGGTGCTGGTGTTCTTTATGTTCGGCCTGCATAAGGCGATGCGCCAGGACGTGCAGATCGAACAGGAGCAGGCGCA
The DNA here is from genome assembly GCF_977020205.1 of Pseudomonas sp. AIG. NCBI lineage: Bacteria > Pseudomonadati > Pseudomonadota > Gammaproteobacteria > Pseudomonadales > Pseudomonadaceae > Pseudomonas > Pseudomonas sp. AIG. The sequence continues at coordinate 9,738 of NZ_CDROCK010000016.1, forward strand.
GCTGGCTGAACGCGGTCGTCGTGGCTTCAGCGAGCGTTTGACGCAACTGGACTTGCAGCCGAGCCAATCGGTGGTGCAGCGTTTCATGGACAAGCAGGTTAGCCCGGCGCTGGAAGATGCCACCGCGCAGATGCGTGCGCAGGGGCTGGAAGTGCAGACGCTGTTGGGTAAATCCAAGCGTTGCATGGGCGTGCGCGTCGAGATGGACGAGGGCAACCCTTTCGTTTACGAAGTGAGCCTGGACGGCTATCTGGCGACCCCGACCGAATCGGCGCAGTCCGATGAAGCGCGCCAGCGTTACTACCGCGCTGAAGTGTATCTGCACAACGGCAGCCAGGATTACGACCTGATGGGCTTCACACAGGATCAGATCACACGCGATGTGCTCGATCAGTTTGAAAGCCATCGGCAGCTCCTTGGCCGGGTGTACAGCTAAACCGCTAAAACAAAAGGGGCTCGATTGAGCCCCTTTTGCATGATCGTTCCCATGCTCCGCGTGGGAATGTCTCAATGGACGCTCTGCGTCCGCTGTTGTGGGACGCGGAGCGTCCCGGGCTGCATTCCCACGCAGAGCGTGGGAACGATCAGGGATCGCTCACCGCGATCCCTTTTTTTATCCCGCCTTAACCGAGGTTCTTGCCCAGCAGCGCGTGATACAGCTCGCTGTCGCCCAAGATCCCCACCACATGATTGTCATCGTGCAACACCAGTTTGTTGCCGGTCTGATAACGAATCTGCAGCGCATCACGCATACCGATGTTCGAATCCACCAGCGTCGGCTTGCGCTCCAGTCCCTCTACCGCTTGCCCTGGTGCCCAGTTCTGCAGGTTCAGCACCGAACCGTTCTGCCGCGCGCCTTTGATGGTGTTGCCTTCGGCCAGATCCAGCCACGAATCGCCGCCCGGATCCAGACACACCGAACCATTGATGCGTTTGCACTTGTCCAGGGTGCGCATCAGGCTGCGGCCGCAAAGTACGTTGAGCGGATTGGTGTGCGCAACGAAAGTGCGCACGTAGTCGTCCGCCGGGTTCAGCACGATCTCTTCCGGCACGCTGTACTGGATGATCCGGCCGTCTTTCATGATCGCGATGCGGCTACCGAGTTTCAGCGCCTCGTCGAGGTCATGGCTCACGAACACGATGGTCTTGCTCAGCTTGCGTTGCAGCTCCAGCAGTTCATCCTGCAGGCCCTGGCGGATCAGCGGGTCGAGCGCCGAAAACGGTTCGTCCATCAATAGAATGTCAGCGTCCATCGCCAGTGCCCGCGCCAGACCGACACGCTGCTGCATGCCGCCGGAGAGTTCGTCAGGCTTCTTGTTGCGCCATTGGGTCAGGCCGACCAGTTCGAGTTTTTCATCGACCAGCTTCTTGCGTTCCTTCTCCGGGCGGCCCTGCATTTCCAGACCGAAACTGATGTTCTCGCGCACCGTCAGCCACGGCATCAGGGCGAACTTCTGGAACACCATGGCGATGCGTTTGGTGCGCATCATTTTCAGCTCGGCCGGGGTGCAGGAGGCGATGTCGATCTGGCGGTTTTCATGCTCGACGAACAACTTGCCGCGGCTCACGGTGTTGAGGCCGTTGATGCAGCGCAGCAGGCTCGACTTGCCGGAACCGGACAGGCCCATCAGCACGCAGATCTCGCCTTTGTTGATGTCCAGTGTGGCTTTTTCCACGCCGACGATCTGTCCAGTCTTTTTCAGGATCTCGTTGCGGGTCATGCCCTGATCCAGCAGCTTGAGCGCCTCGCGCGGATCCTTGGAGAAGATTACGTCGACGTCTTCGAAGCGAATTATGCTCATGCGTCACCCCCTACTTTAGCGTCGGGTTGTTTGCAGATACGGTCGAGCATGATCGCCAGCAGTACGATCGCCAGGCCCGCTTCGAAGCCCAGGGCGATATCAGCAGTGTTCAGTGCGTTGACCACCGGTTTGCCGAGTCCGTCGGCGCCTACCAGTGCGGCGATCACCACCATCGACAACGACAGCATGATGCACTGGGTGATGCCGGCCGCGATGCTCGGCATGGCGTGAGGCAGTTCGATCCGTGAGAGCAATTGGCGACGCGAGCAGCCGAAGGCCTTGCCGGCGTCCATCAGTTCTTGCGGGACATCGCGGATGCCCAGGTAGGTCAGGCGGATCGGCGCAGCGATGGCAAACACCACCGTGGAGATCAGGCCCGGCACCACACCCAGCCCGAAGAGGGTCAGGGTAGGAATGAGGTAAACGAAGGTCGGTACGGTCTGCATCAGATCGAGTACCGGACGCATGACAGTGTAGAACATCGGTTTATGCGCGGCGACGATGCCCAACGGCACGCCGATGACCACGCAGACCAGGGTCGCGAACATGACCTGGGCGAGGGTTTCCATGGTTTCCTGCCAGTATCCCAGATTGAGGATCAGCAGGAAGGAGGCGATCACGAAAGCGGTCAATCCCCATTTGCGCTGGATCAGGTGCGCGAGCAGGGCGATCAGGCCAATCAAGACCAGTGGGTTGAACCAGGTCAGCGCAAACGTCACGCCGTGGATCATCGTTTCCAGGGTCACGGCGATTGCGTCGAAGGTGCTGGCGCCGTGTTGCGTCAACCATTCAACGAAGCCCGCGATGTACTGGCCTAAAGGTATTTTCTGATCAATCAGCATGGTAGTGAACGTCCGCATGCAAGGAAATAAACAGCCCGGGTGGGCGAACCCACCCGGCATAAGCGATTACTGGAGTTTGGCTTTCACGGCCTCCAGGCCAGGTTTACCGTCAATGGTGGTCACGCCAGCGAGCCAGGTATCGAGCACTTGTGGATTCTTTTTCAGCCAGGCCTTGGCGGCCGCGTCAGGCTTCATCTTGTCGTCGAGGATGTTGCCCATCAGTTCGCTTTCCATATCGACGTTGAACTCCAGGTTCTTCAACAACTGACCGACGTTGCTGCATTCCTCGGCGTAACCCTTGCGGGTGTTGGTCGCCACGGTCGCCGCACCGAAATCGGGGCCGAAGAAATCATCGCCACCGGTCAGGTATTGAATCTTGAAGCGCTTGTTCATCGGGTGCGGCGCCCAGCCGAGGAAGACCACGGCGGTGTCGCGTTTCTGCGCGCGATCCACCTGCGAGAGCATGCCCGCTTCGGATGATTCAACCACTTTGAAACCGGCGGTTTTCAGGCCGAAGGCGTCCTTGTCGATCATGCTCTGGATCAGACGGTTGCCGTCGTTGCCAGGCTCGATGCCGTAGATCTTGCCGTCGAGTTCTTTCTTGAATTTGGCGATGTCGGCGAAGTCATGCAGACCTTTGTCATAAAGGGCTTGCGGCACGGCGAGGGTGTACTTGGCGCCCTTGAGGTTGGTGCGCACGGTTTCCACGGTGCCGGCGTCGCGATAGGCCTTGATGTCGTTTTCCATGGTCGGCATCCAGTTGCCGAGGAACACGTCCATGTTCTTGCCGTCGGCCAGCGACTTGTAGGTCACAGGCACGGAGATCATGGTGGTCTTGGTCTTGTAGCCGAGGGCGTTGAGGACGACGGAGGTGGTGGCGGTGGTGGCGGTGATGTCGGTCCAGCCGACATCGGAGAAGTTAACGGTACTGCACTGCGCCGGTTCTGCAGCTTGCGCCAGTAACGGCAGACTCAGCATGGCGGCCAACAACAACGACGGGGAACCTTTCATGGATGGACTCCTTGGTGTTTTTTTTGGCAGTGTTCCGACTGTGGACCACCGCACTTATAGGTTGCGGTTGGATGGCGTTCTGGAGACAGCTCTACCACGGCGCCTTGCAATCGAGTCACAACGATCATGTACCAGTGAAAATCTGACGCCTACAGGGGGGGTCGTATCCAGTACAGGGATGGTCGTATCTAGTGTCGGTGACGTCGTTTACAGCTTTTTTCAGCCCCCGATGGCCATCTGAACCGCATAAAAACGGCGAAAAACCGGGGCGAAAACGGCGCGGCGCTGGTGGACATGAGTGCGTCGGTGTCAGACGCCGTGCGCTCCGACAAAAGCCTGATGATGCGGGCATTCCGGCGGATCGCAGCTTGAGCGTAGCAGCTCCGCCAGCGGGCGCTTTTGCGCCCCGGACCGGCATCCTCAGGAGCTCTGCAGCAATGGCTATCAGCGTTTTCGACCTGTTCAAAATCGGCATCGGCCCTTCCAGTTCCCACACCGTCGGGCCGATGCGCGCGGCGGCGTTGTTCGTCGAGTCGTTAAGGGACAAGCATCAACTGGAACAGGTGCGGCGGATCGAAGTGCAGCTATACGGATCGCTGTCGGCGACCGGTATCGGTCACGGCAGCGACAACGCGGTGATCATGGGTTTGATGGGCGAGTGGCCGGATGCAATCGACCCCTCGCAGATCGGCCCGCGGATTCAGGCGCTGCGCGAAACTCACACACTTTTATTGGATGGTCGTTTGTCGGTGCCGTTTGTCTGGGCGCGGGACATGCGCCTGATCGATGAAAACCTGCCTTTCCATCCCAATGCCATGACGATTGTGGCCGAGGGCGATCACGGCGAACTGCACCGAGATACCTACTATTCGGTGGGTGGCGGCTTTGTCGTGGACCAAGCGCAGGCGTCCAGCGGTGTCGTCGATCTGGATCGCACGGAGTTGCCTTACGACTTTTCCAGTGCGGTCGAGCTGCTGGAGTTGTGCAAGAAGAACAATTTGCGCGTTGCCGAACTGATGATGGCCAATGAAAAGGTCTGGCGCAGTGAAGAAGAAATCCGCGCCGGGCTGATGAAGCTGTGGCGGGCGATGCAGGATTGCGTCGAGCAGGGGCTCAAGCACGAAGGCATCCTGCCCGGCGGATTGAATGTGCGCCGGCGTGCGGCGAAGTTGCATCGCAGTCTTCAGGAGTTGGGCAAGCCCAATGTGATCGGCTCGACGCTCAGCGCGATGGAGTGGGTCAACCTGTTCGCCCTGGCAGTTAATGAAGAGAATGCGGCGGGCGGGCGCATGGTCACGGCGCCGACCAATGGCGCGGCGGGGATCATTCCGGCGGTGTTGCACTATTTTATGAAGTTCAGCGAAGCGGTGACGGACGCCAATGTGGTCGACTACTTCCTCGGTGCAGCGGCGGTGGGGATTCTGTGCAAAAAGAATGCTTCGATCTCGGGCGCCGAGGTGGGCTGTCAGGGTGAGGTCGGTTCGGCGTGCGCGATGGCGGCGGCGGGCCTGGCGGAGATTCTCGGCGCTACGCCGGAGCAGTTGTGCAACGCGGCGGAGATTGGCCTGGAACATAACCTCGGGCTGACCTGCGATCCGGTCGGTGGCCTGGTGCAAGTCCCTTGCATCGAGCGCAATGCGATTGCGGCGGTGAAGGCGATCAACGCGGCGCAGATGGCGTTGCGTGGCGACGGTCAGCACTTTATTTCGCTGGACCGGGTGATCCGCACCATGCGCGATACCGGTGCCGACATGCATGACAAATATAAAGAAACCTCGCGCGGTGGCTTGGCGGTCAGCGCGGTTGAGTGCTGAGATCGAGTCGCCTCCATCGCGAGCAGACTCACTCCTACAGGGGCGCGCATTCCAAATGTAGGAGTGAGCCTGCTCGCGATGGGGTCAGACCAGTCAAAATTGCTCATCAAGTGAACACGCGCGATCAATCACGCCACCTTTTAGCGCGTCGCAAACAGATAAGAGTCTTTCCCAGCTGTTACATGCATTCAGCACCCCCTACCGTCCGTCACCCGTGCCTGCGGTGACACTCCTCACAAACTGCGCGCAGGCCAGTTCCCACAAGTGCTACCGATTTGCTCACACCCCTGGGGGCAGGGCGCTCGGCAACACTAATGGCACTTCGAAACACCTCTCGTCGGACGTCTCGTATAGACACGTCGCGACGTCGTTTTCAGGAGTTATTGAACGGCCATCCAATTTTAGGCATGGCAATTGCTCTGTCATAACAAAGCCCGTCTCCCACGCGAGAACGCTGGCAATAACAAGAGCCTCCGCCTGAGGCCATCACCTGCTTTGTGTGAGGAGATACCGCGATGACGTCGTTCAACTCCGGGGCCCAACCCCAGAACCGTGCGCCTCAATCCATCGGCTTTCTGCTGCTGGACAATTTCACGCTGATTTCCCTGGCCTCCGCAGTAGAGCCACTGCGCATGGCCAACCAATTGTCCGGTCGCGAGCTGTATCGCTGGAGCACCCTCACCGTCGATGGCGGCCAGGTGTGGGCCAGTGACGGTCTGCAAATCACTCCCGATGCCTCCATGCACAAAGCCCCGCCACTGGACACCGTGATTGTCTGCGGCGGCATCGGTATTCAACGCACCGTGACCCGTGAACACGTCTCGTGGCTGCAAAGCCAGGCACGCCAGTCCAAGCGTCTTGGCGCCGTGTGCACCGGCAGTTGGGCATTGGCCTGCGCTGGCCTGCTCGACGGTTTCGATTGCAGCGTGCACTGGGAATGTCTGGCGGCGATGCAGGAAGCTTTTCCGCGCGTGGCCATGAGCACGCGTCTGTTCACCCTCGACCGTAACCGTTTCACCAGCTCCGGTGGCACCGCGCCGCTGGACATGATGTTGCACCTGATCAGCCGCGATCACGGTCGTGAACTGTCCGCCGCGATCTCGGAAATGTTCGTCTACGAACGCATCCGCAACGAACAGGACCACCAGCGCGTGCCGCTCAAGCACATGCTCGGCACCAATCAGCCGAAATTGCAGGAAATCGTTGCGCTGATGGAAGCCAACCTCGAAGAGCCGATCGATCTCGACGAACTGGCGGTTTATGTCGCCGTGTCGCGTCGACAGCTGGAGCGGCTGTTCCAGAAGTACCTGCACTGCTCGCCGTCGCGTTATTACTTGAAGCTGCGTCTGATCCGCGCCCGGCAACTGCTCAAGCAGACGCCGATGTCGATCATCGAAGTGGCGTCGGTGTGTGGATTCGTCTCCACGCCGCACTTCTCCAAGTGCTACCGCGAATACTTCGGCATTCCGCCGCGTGACGAGCGCGTAGGCTCCAACACCACCCAGCAAGTGGCGATGCTGCCACTGCCGCAGGCGATTGTAATGTCGCCGCTGTCGGGGCCGATGTCGGCGTTGAGTCAGGCGCGTAATGAGTCGACGTTTGCCAGCGTAAGGCTCTGATAAGGATCGTTCCCACGCTCGGCGTGGGAACGCAGCCCGGGACGCTCTGCGTCCCAAAAGGCCGAACGCGGAGCGTCCGTTGAGGCATTCCCACGCAGAGCGTGGGAATGATCAGGTGAGCAACGTCAGGCGCTATGGCTTTGCTGGAAGTCCGCCAGTGCCGGCAACAACTGCTTGTCGATCGCCTGACGCACCGCTGGCTGGATGCTGGCGCCGCTGGTGTACATGTCCTTGACCATCTTGCGCAGTTCAAACGCGCGAACGTTATCCAGACCGCGCACCGCGCACTCGCAAGCCTGATCGGCGGTAGTACCACTGGGTACTTGAATACCCAATGCCTTGAGCTGGCCCAACAAATCTTCCTGATCGATCAAATCGGCATACATCATGACGCGCATCCTTCTTCAATAACGGAGGTCGTGGCTCGATTCTGGTAGCCACGCCGGGGCACGGCAAGGGCGTTTTGTCGCAGTGGCTGCGACGGCTATGAACAGGTCGTTTTCGGCTAACTTGCCGCTCAAGGGAGTGGGCACACTGAACTCAGCTTGCAACACGAAGGTTTGGTCACCCTCGCACGGCAGCTCCTCAACAGTAGCTTGAGCCCCGATCCAGTCACGGCTGGTATCGGGGCTTTTTTTTGCTGTGAATCAGATAGTGTGGTGGTGATTGATTTGACGCCATCGCGAGCAGGCTCACTCCTACAGTTGAAATGCATTCCCCTGTGGGAGTGAGCCTGCTCGCGATGAACGATGACGCGGTCTAACGCTGCAACACCAGAATCCGCGACAACAACTCATCCCGGTCGACATAACAACCCTGGAAATGTCGCGCCCCCGTGGCTGGATCGAAGGCATTGCGCGCATGCAACGTGCGGCGGTTATCGAAGCACCACAGCTCACCGGGGTTGAGCCGCTGCATCAGCCGAAACCGTGGCTCACGGGTCATCGCGATAAAGCGTCGATAAGCCCGATACAACCGTGGCATCTGCTCTACCGACGTATCGAACGCTCCGCGCAGAAAGTTTGCCATGCGGATTTCCGCCACGCGCCCCAACGCATCCAAAGCAATGATCGGCGCCAGACCGCGATAGTCGCTATGACGATCCTTGTTGCGAAACTCCACGGGGATGTCACACAGCGCCTGAAACGCTGCCGGGTCCTCACTGCGCAACGCATCGGCAATCGCAAATCCGTCGACAAAAATACTCTCGCCACCCTCGGCGTCATTCACCAGACAATGCAGAAATTGCAGCCCCGGTTGCAGCTCGCGGGTGGGCAGATCGGTGTGCAACGGCAAATTGAAAGCGGTATAGGCATTGCTGTCGGCATCGGCCTTGGACTGCACGTTGAACAGCACGCCGAAGTTGCTCTCACGAATGAAGGAAATACGTTGCGCGATGAGCCTCAGTGAACCGGGCTCGGTAGGCACGCCGCGCACTTGCGTCAGGCCGATGTCGCGTACGGCGAGCAGCCATTGCAGCAGGGCAGCGTTGTCGTTCATCAGTGCCGCGTATTCGAACACTGGCAACTGCAGATCGCTACGCCAAAGAAAGGGCTTGGGCTTGGCGGCCAGACGTTCGGCGCGGGATTCATCATCGTAGGCATGCGCGCGCAACCAGCCAGGATCGAAACGGCTGAGGTGACCGTCCTGCCAGTCGATGCGCAGGCAGCCATCGGTGTCGATATGCGCGGCCGCTGGTTTCAGATCATCAGCCACATCGACAATCTCGAAAACCTGCTCGCGGGTGACGCTGTAGACACACTGCTGACACGGGCAGTTATCCCGCAACCAGACATGGTGGAACGGACTGACACGACCGTCAGCCCATTCAATGGCAACGCGATCCGCGAGGGTCTGCACGCCACCGAGCGCGCTGATCAACGGATAAGTACGGAAATCGGCAACAGCGGCAGCGGTGTTCATGGCGGCTCCTAGCGATTGATGGATTTACCTTGCAGGTGGCAGTGCGATAACGCGGCCGATGTAAGCGGGAGCAGGCAAGTCTTCCTGCTCGGCGATGATGTCTTGCAGACGGTTCAAGGTGTCCGGGCTGAACAGCGCCGAGCGCGGGCCGGCGAGGTCGACATGCAAGAGCATTTGTTCGTTGCCGGCCAGTTCCTGCGCATCACCGACCTTGTGCAGGCTGTGATAGAGGTGCAGGCGTTTGCTGTCGTGGCCGATGATTTGCGTGCGCACTTCAACCTCGGTTTCGAGCTTCACTTCGTGCAGGTAATTGAGGTGCAGTTCGAGGGTGAACAGTGAGTGGCCGCTGGCGTCGCGGTTGTTGCTGTCCATGCCGAGACGGTCCATCAGAGCGTCGGTGGCGTAGCTGAAAATCAGCAGGTAGAAGGCGTCACGCAGGTGGCCGTTGTAGTCGACCCAGTCGGGGATGATTGTGGTTTGGTAGGTGGTGAGGTTGGGCATGTGTTCTCCTGACGCGATCGTTCCTACGCTCTGCGTGGGAACGCCTCTTGTGACGCTCTGCGTCACGCTTCTGGGACGCGGAGCGTCCCGGGCTGCATTCCCACGCAGAGCGTGGGAACGATCATTAAACGGCCTATTCGCTGAAACTCATCCCATGCTTTTCCTTTGTGGTCTTCACCGCTTCAAGCACCGCCAGCAAGCAATCATCTCGATAGCGTTCCAGCGCCGAAATGCTGTGGCGACCAAGCTGATCGCTGGTGCCATCAACCACATCATCAATCAACTTGTCAGTCAGTTCCGGCGCCGGCAAATACGTCCACGGCAACTGCAACGCCGGGCCGAACTGCGACATGAAGTGGCGCATGCCCGCATCACCACCGGCCAGCGTATAAGTCAGGAACGTGCCCATAAACGACCAGCGCAATCCAGCGCCAAAACGGATCGCATCGTCGATCTCGCCCGTGGTCGCGACACCGTCGTTAACCAGGTGCAATGCCTCACGCCACAGCGCTTCGAGCAAGCGATCGGCAATGAATCCTGGCACTTCCTTGCGCACGTGCAACGGACGCATGCCGAGAGATTCGTAGACTTTCATCGCCGCTTGCACAGCTTCCGGCGCAGTGTTTTTGCCTCCGACCACTTCGACCAACGGCAGCAAATAAACCGGGTTGAACGGGTGGCCGACCACGCAGCGTTCAGGGTGCGTTGAACTCTCGTAGAACTCACTTGGCAGCAGGCCCGACGTACTCGAACCGATCAACGCATTCGGCTTGGCCGCTGCACTGATTTTGCTGTGCAGATCGAGCTTCAACTCGAGACGTTCCGGGGCGCTTTCCTGAATGAAATCGGCATCGCGCACGCACTCTTCGATGGTCGCGACAAAGCGCAGACGATCCTGCGAAGCGCCCGGCGCCAGACCGTTTTTCTCCAGTGCGCCCCAGGCGTTGGCCACGCGTTTGCGCAGCGCCGCTTCGGCGCCGGGTGCCGGGTCCCAGGCCACCACATCCAGACCGTGGGCTAGTGCGCGGGCAACCCAACCGCTGCCGATGACACCGCTGCCGAGCGCGGCGAAGGTTTTGATTTCGGTGATAAAGCTCATAGGGATTTTCCCGAGTAAGGTGATCCCTGTAGGAGCTGCCGAAGGCTCGGGCCGCGATCGGACGATCTTTTGATCTTGACCTTGAAAAACAAAATCAAAAGATCGCAGCCTTCGGCAGCTCCTACAGGTGAGATTGGGGGCAGTCAGAGCCCATTCTTTGAGCTGAGGGTCAGCCGCGCTGGGTCAGGCCCATTTTCTTGCGGCCTTCGGCAGGGGTGAGCACGCGGGCACCGAGTCGGCTGAGGATTTCGCTGGCGCGCTCCACTAATTGGCCATTGGTCGCCAGCACGCCTTTGTCCAACCACAGGTTGTCTTCCAGCCCGACCCGCACGTTGCCGCCAAGCAACACCGCTTGCGCCGCCATCGGCATCTGCATCCGGCCAATCCCAAACCCGGCCCACACAGCATCGGCGGGCAGGTTGTCGACCATGGCTTTCATCGTCGTGGTATCCGCCGGCGCGCCCCATGGAATGCCCAGGCACAGCTGAAACAGCGGGTTATCGAGCAAACCTTCCTTGATCATCTGCTTGGCAAACCACAGATGTCCGGTATCGAAAATTTCCAGCTCAGCCTTCACACCCAACTCGGTAATACGCTTGGCGCCGGCCCGCAGTTGCGCCGGGGTGGAGACGTAAATGGTGTCGCCATCACCGAAGTTCAGCGTGCCGCAATCAAGGGTGCAGATTTCCGGCAACAGCGCTTCAACGTGGGCGAGACGAGTCAACGGGCCGACCAGATCGGTGTTCGGGCCGAACTCCATCGGGTTCTCGCCGGCACCGATTTCCAGGTCGCCGCCCATGCCGGCGGTGAGGTTGACGATGATGTCGACGTCGGCTTCGCGGATGCGCTCCATCACTTCGCGGTACAGCGCCACGTCGCGGCTGAACTTGCCGGTCTGCGGATCGCGCACATGACAATGCACAACGGTGGCGCCGGCCTTGGCCGCTTCAACGGCTGCCGCTGCAATTTGTTTCGGGGTGACCGGCACGTGCGGGCTCTTGGCGGTCGTGTCGCCAGCACCGGTGAGTGCGCAGGTGATGATGACGTCGTGGTTCATGGTGCGGTTTCCTTCAGGCGTGATGGGTCTGTCCGCAGCCCTTTTCGGGCTGCGAAGCGTCGTTCAGTTCCCTCTCCCAACGGGAGAGGGATAGGGTGAGGGTGGCGGTTATTTGCTGGTCAGCTGGAGGTTTTCAGCGGCCGGTTTGCCATCGAACGTGGTCACACCTTCCAGCCAGCGCTGCTTGTCTTCCGGGTGATCCTTGAGCCATTGCCTGGCCGATTCGAAAGCGTCCTTGTGGTCGAGCAAGGGTTGCATCATCCGGCTCTCGTCCTCGGCGGTGAACGTCAGGTTGGTCAGCAGACGGCCAACGTTTGGGCATTGCTCGGCGTATTTTGGCGCCGTGACCGTCCACACCGTTGCCATGCCTTCGTTCGGGCCGAGGGCGTCGTCGCTGCCGGTCAAATAAGTCATCTTCACGTTGACGTTCATCGGGTGTGGCGCCCAGCCGAAGAACACCACGGCCTCTTTGCGGCGCACGGCGCGATCGACGGCGGCGAGCATGCCGGCCTCACTGGATTCGACCAGCTGAAATTTGCCGAGGCCGAACTGGTTCTTGGCGATCATTGCCTTGATCTGCGTGTTGGCACCCGAGCCTGGCTCGATGCCGTAGATCTTGCCGCCCAGTTCTTTTTCAAACTTGGCGATGTCGGCGAAGGTTTTCAGGCCTTTGTCGGCCAGATAGGTCGGTACGGCGAGGGTCGCACGGGCGTCTTTCAGACTCGGCGCTTCGAGGACTTTGACTTGGTTGGCGTCGACGAACGGGGTGATGGTCTGGGTCATCAACGGGTTCCAGTAACCGAGGAACAGGTCCAGGCGCTGATCGCGGATCCCGGCGAAGATGATTTGCTGGGACGCGCTGGTTTGTTTGGTGTTGTAGCCGAGGCCGTCGAGCAGGACCTGGGTCATGGCACTGGTGGCGATCACGTCGGTCCAATTGACCACGCCCATGCGCACGTTCTGGCACGACGCCGGGTCGGCTGCCATGACGCTGGCGCTCAAGAAAGCGGTACCGCTGAGTGCAAGAACACAGCTGCTGATCAGTCGTTTCATGTCGGGTTCCTCGGCAGGTCGTTTATTGTGGTTCCCGGCGTCTGATGCGCCGGTGATGCAAAGTTACGCAGCAATGCGCCCGTGAAAGCGCACTGCGGCGACTGGCATTTGCACTGTAGCGACCTGCACGCTTGAACGCCGACGACAATCGGCGTATCAACGAGCCACGCTACCCTCCCTCTCGTTACCCGCGAATCGAGTGCGCACATGTCCCAGGATTTCTACTTCTTGCTGATGCCGGGGTTCTCCGCCATCGGCTTTATTTCCGCGATCGAACCGCTACGCGTGGCCAACCGCTTTCGTGGCGAGTTGTACCGCTGGCATGTGCTCAGCGCGGATGGCGGGGCGGTGCTGGCGAGCAATGGCATGTCGGTCAACGCCGACGCGGCACTGGAGCCGTTGAAGAAAGGCGCGACGCTGTTGGTGGTGGCCGGGTTTGAACCACTGAAGTTCGCCACGCCTACGCTGGAGCATTGGCTGCGCCGACTGGATAACGACGGCGTGACCCTCGGCGCCATCGACACCGGCAGCTTCGTCCTTGCCGAGGCGGGCCTGCTCGATGGCCATCGTCTGACCCTGCACTGGGAAGCCATCGACGCGTTCAAGGAGTCTTATCCACAGCTCAGCGTCACCCAGGAGCTTTTCGAGATTGACCGCCGGCGCATCACTTCGGCGGGCGGCACCGCTTCCATCGATTTAATGCTCGATCTGATCGCCCAGGCTCACGGGCCGCAACTGGCGATTCAGGTCAGCGAGCAGTTTGTGCTGGGGCGCATTCGTCCACGCAAAGACCACCAACGCATGGAAGTCGCCACGCGTTACGGGATCAACAACAAGAAACTGGTGCAAGTGATCGGCGAGATGGAGCAACACAGCGAACCGCCGCTGACCACGTTGCAATTGGCAGAATCGATCAAAGTGACGCGACGGCAATTGGAGCGCTTGTTTCGGCTGCACCTGAACGATACACCGAGCAATTTCTATCTGCGCTTGCGACTGGAAAAGGCCCGGCAGCTACTGCGCCAGACCGACATGAGCGTGCTCGAAGTCAGCATCGCCTGCGGGTTTGAATCACCTTCGTATTTCACCCGCAGCTACCGGGCGAAATTTGCCCGGTGTCCACGGGAGGATCGACGTACGATACCTATAGATTAGAGGTTGAATATTTTGGTAATTGAAAGTCAATAAAGACTACCGCTAACAGTTGTTTTTTTATTTTTTGGGGGGGTTAGCGGATTTTGTTATAACTTCTGTTTTGATAGGCTACACATTCTAAATAGCCGGGAAAGTTGCTGCCGGTGAGAAAGTCTTTTCTTTCTCTTGCCCATCCGTCATAAGTTCTTATTTGGATGTGGTGGTTTTCTTCGGTCTTGGCTGTCCATCTATCCTGTCTTTGGATGCTGTTAATCTCGGCGCTTCGACCGTATATCAGTATCCCTCGGGGGGCATACATTGTGATCGCGTCCCCGGATTTTCGTCTTAAGGGTTCTAATTGTTGATTTAGTGACTCTCTATTTTTGGAGCACCAAATTAGCCAGTCATTGACTTGTTGCAATGCTTGATTGAAATCTTGAGTAAATTGATCGTTTTTTGTGAAGATGGATTTGCTCGGGCTTTCTAGCTCGACCAGATAAACAAAGCACCGTCCCGACTGAGGGTTAACATATGAGAAGTCAGTTACGTAGTCGGTGCCAAGTGGGAATTTTCGTATAACAGCGTTGCCCATGAAGTACCCGCTTCCGCAGATGGCTCCAACATTAGACTCAAAAAAATTTTGACAGTCGCGCTCTTCGGGGTTTGTTTGTAATAGTGCTTCTAGTGTGTTGTTTGTCATGTTTTATTTAATGTTTTAGTATGTTTGTGATTGTGCTGATTTTTTTGCGTGAAGTAAATTTGGTCTTGTTGTATTTGTTTCGCTATGCATCAGTCATAGTGAGTGTAAATAGATACGGTCTCGGTACGAGCATATTAATTTTTACCGATCAATCCCTAGATTTTTTTCACCAATGCCGCGCAACCTGCCTTGTACGCCTCATGCTGATACTTGTTCAGCGTTCCCGGCAGCTCAAAGTTGTGCTTCTTGGCCTGGGCATTGATCGTCTGCGGAGACAGCAGCGTCACCTCGCAGCCATCCAGCAACTGAAACACGCCCTCGATCTTGAACGTGGTCGGCCCGCCGGCAAATTCGCCCTTCTTGCTGCGCTTCTTGATCGCGATGCGATCAATGGCGTTTTCCCGCACAAAAGATGCTACCTGCGCGGCGAATATTTTGACGTTGGCCGCGTCGTCGTCATTGTCCAGCGCAATTTTCTTGGTGCTCAGAGCGACATGGCTCAGCACCGAACCGTTGACGGACGCCACGGCGATGATCGCTTCACTGCCTTTGATTTCGATTCCGCAGATGTTCATGTGTGTACCTTAATTGGCTAAAGCACTGCAGCTTACAACTCTAGAGGGGTATCGGAAATGACAAACGCTGCTTCAGTTTTCTCACTGTGGTCTCGTGCGTTGTGGCGATGCTCTAAAAATTATGGTGCAAAGTTTGTTCGGGCCCCTCCTATCGAGCCGAAAGCGTCCTCAAAAAGTGATATAGATTTGTGTCGTGCATTACTGGTACTAGCGTAGAGATGTTCCCTGTATTTAAATTTACGTGTGTTTTTGGAGTGCGCCCTTCACGTATGTCGCGCTCATCCCAGCGGCTCCTGGATTTAAAAAAAATTTCATTTTCTTTTTGTTGTGATTTTTGAGGCTGTTTTGCATCAATCATGGCGTTTAATTTTTTGAGGCTTATAAGTCTTGGATCTGGTTGTAAGAAAAAAGAATCCCCGATAGAGGGCCAGAATGTTGTTTTGATGTTTGCTTCAGGGAAAAGCCAGTTTTTATCTAGCGCTCCGATATATTTTTTAGAATTTGTTTTTAGTATAAAGTTTATTGCGATTACTTCTTCTTCAGAGACCTCTCTTCCGAACTGAATAGTGCTGGTGTCAAATACGCTGTTTTCGTAGTACTTCGGCGATGATCTTATTTTTAGGGGGTTCATACCTGGATTTTTGACTAATTCAGGACGAGTGATGATCAGGCATCTGTCGATGCAAAGAGGGAATATCGTCTGCGTTCCAACTCTTTCGATGATTGCTTGGCCCGCTATTGTACATTCATTAGATTTTGGAAATATTTTCCGATTGTAAGTCGTGATAGGCGCGTCAGAGATTATGAATTTTGTTTGGGATTGAGTGCAAGATACTATTTCCCATATCCCTTCCGTCCAACTATTCAGGAATAACTCGTATGAAACTCCCATGGCTCCGATTTTGAATTGATGATTCATTGCTTTTTTATTGTCAAAGATCTCCAGCATCTTTGGTGTTCTGAAGAGTTGGGCACACATGAATTTCACAAAATCTAAAAAACTTTCCGTTGTGTTTTCTAACGATTCAGGATGTGAGATGCTTGAAATTGTTTGCTCTCCCTTTCTGTCTACATCGCCGAAAAATTTCTTTTCTACTATGTCGGTCGAGTTCTCTCCAAAATAAAGTGTGTATAAATGCTCCTTCTTGAATGCTTTTTTTGTTCCGAAGTGTTCGAGTTCCCTTTTTGGGGTTTTTCTTCCGTCTTTTTGTGTATTAAATCCTGGGTTTAAATCTAGATAATGAAGTTTGGTGTTTTGTGGGTAGTTGATAAATCTCTTCTGCAGCCACTGAGGAACATAGTGATTGTTTTTTGTGAAATTCCCTTTCATCGATTTCCCGTCAAATAATTGTTTGAGTCAAACTGGTGGCAGGACTGGCCAAGCCGACCTCCGCTGGCTGTTGTATAGCTTGTTCGATCAGCATTGAATGGCGTACGGGCGATTTACTCTTGGCCTATCGACTCCAAAAACTCCGACCGTTCATCACTCATCCGCGCTATGCAGTCATTCTGCGCAATTGTGAACGCCTTGCTGCCCGCCGTCGCCGGGAACGCCTCCACCGCGCAATCCGCATCCCGCGTCTTCAGCCACTGCTGCTGTGCGGTTTTGAGTTTGGCGGTGATATCCGCCAATTGCGTAGGGTTCTTGCCATACGCCATCTGCATGCGCTCGTTGAGGCTGGCGTAGTTGTCCTTGAGCAGGTCTTCAGCAGTACTGCGGCTGTAGGTCGAGCATTCCAGGGTCTGGACGTCGTTTTCGACGGCGTCGCACGGATTGTTGTCGGACTCTTCAGCGGCGTGTACGCCGGTCGCCATCAGTGCCAAAGCCAGGAAGATCGATTTCATTGTTGTCGCCGCTCTAATCCAGTGGTGTATCCAAGATGCGCAAGATTCTGGCTCAAGCTGGCGGGCTTGAACAGGTAGCTGATCGGAGCGTCGGGCGACCCTTTGTCGCGGATTGACGCTTTCGGCAATTCCCCTGTCGTTTTTGCACCCGGTCGCCCCGGCACCGAGGCATATGCTGGCCCCAAAGCGCCGGCAGACGATTCGGCGCATGAATCGCCAATAAGGGGACGCCTGATGAGCCCAGCCGAATTACACGCCGACAGCATCGTTATCGACGGTCTGATCATTGCCAAATGGAACCGCGAGCTGTTCGAAGACATGCGCAAGGGCGGTCTGACGGCAGCCAACTGCACGGTGTCGGTGTGGGAAGGCTTTCAGGCGACCGTGAACAATATTGCCGCCAGTCAGAAGCTGATCCGCGACAACAGCGACCTGGTGATGCCGGTGCGCACCACCGCCGACATTCGCAAAGCCAAGGAGCAGGGCAAAACCGGCATCCTCTTCGGCTTCCAGAATGCCCACGCGTTTGAAGACCAGATCGGCTATGTCGAGGTGTTCAAGCAGCTCGGCGTCGGCATCGTGCAGATGTGCTACAACACCCAGAATCTGGTGGGCACCGGTTGCTACGAGCGTGACGGCGGCCTGTCGGGTTTCGGTCGCGAAATCGTTGCCGAGATGAACCGCGTTGGCGTCATGTGCGACCTGTCCCACGTCGGTTCCAAGACCTCGGAAGAAGTCATCCTCGAATCGAAAAAACCGGTCTGCTATTCCCACTGCCTGCCGTCGGGGCTCAAAGAGCACCCGCGCAACAAGTCCGATGCAGAACTGAAGTTCATTGCCGACCACGGCGGTTTTGTCGGCGTGACCATGTTTGCGCCGTTTCTCGCAAAGGGCATCGATTCGACCATCGACGACTACGCCGAAGCGATCGAATACGTGATGAACATTGTCGGCGAAGACGCCATCGGCATCGGCACCGACTTCACCCAGGGTCACGGCCAGGACTTCTTTGAATACCTGACTCACGACAAGGGCTACGCCCGCCGCCTGACCAGCTTCGGCAAGATCATCAACCCGCTGGGCATCCGCACCGTCGGCGAGTTCCCGAACCTGACCGAAACCCTGCTCAAGCGCGGCCACTCCGAGCGCGTGGTACGCAAGATCATGGGCGAGAACTGGGTCAACGTCCTGAAAGACGTCTGGGGCGAGTAACGCTGACTCAAGACCGCCGCCGAACTGCCCCCTCTCCTGTGGGAGAGGGCTGGGGTGAGGGCAGCGGTGAGCACTGAATCCACTATTTTTTCTGGAGTTAAGTTTCCATGGCCAAGATCGCCCCGCAATTGCCAATTGAAGTCGACAGCGAGACCGGTGTCTGGACCTCCGACGCCCTGCCAATGCTCTACGTGCCGCGTCACTTCTTCGTGAATAACCACATGGGCATCGAGGAAGTTTTGGGTGCTGACGCCTATGCCGAGATCCTCTACAAGGCCGGCTACAAATCCGCCTGGCACTGGTGCGAGAAAGAAGCCGAATGCCACGGCCTGGAAGGCGTCGCGGTGTTCGAGCACTACATGAAGCGCCTGTCGCAACGTGGTTGGGGCCTGTTCAAGATTCAGGACATCGACCTCGACAAAGGCACTGCCAGCGTCAAGCTCGAACACTCGGCGTTCGTCTACGTCTACGGCAAGGTCGGACGCAAGGTCGACTACATGTTCACCGGTTGGTTTGCCGGGGCCATGGATCAGATTCTTGAAGCACGCGGCAGCAAGATTCGCACCGTCGCCGAGCAAGTCTACGGTGGCTCCGAAGAAGGCCACGACGACGGCCTGTTCACCGTCAAGCCGTTGTAAGTCGAGGAACCCGCCATGGCTTTCGAAGCAATGTTCCAGCCGATCCAGATCGGCAAACTGACCATCCGCAACCGCGTGCTCAGCACCGCGCACGCCGAGGTCTACGCGACGGACGGTGGCATGACCACCGACCGCTACGTCAAGTATTACGAAGAGAAAGCCAAGGGCGGCATCGGCCTGGCGATCTGTGGTGGTTCCTCCGTGGTGGCCGTCGACAGCCCGCAGGAATGGTGGAGCTCGGTGAACTTGTCCACCGACCGGATCATTCCGCACTTCCAGAATCTGGCCGACGCCATGCACAAGCATGGCGCCAAGATCATGATTCAGATTACCCACATGGGCCGTCGCTCGCGCTGGGACGGCTTCAACTGGCCGACCCTGATGTCGCCGTCAGGCATCCGTGAACCGGTACACCGCGCCACCTGCAAAACCATCGAGCCGGAAGAAATCTGGCGGGTCATCGGCAACTACGCCCAGGCCGCGCGCCGGGCCAAGGCCGGTGGTCTTGACGGCGTTGAACTGTCGGCGGTGCACCAGCACATGATCGACCAGTTCTGGAGCCCGCGCGTCAACAAGCGTACCGACGAATGGGGCGGCACCTTTGAAGGCCGGATGAAGTTCGGTCTGGAAGTGCTGAAGGCTGTGCGCGCCGAGGTCGGTGACGACTTCTGCGTGGGCATGCGTCTGTGCGGTGACGAGTTCCACCCGGACGGCTTGTCCCACGAGGACATGAAGCAGATCGCCAAGTATTACGACGACACCGGCATGCTCGACTTTATCGGTGTGGTCGGCTCGGGTTGTGACACTCACAACACCCTGGCCAACGTGATTCCGAACATGAGTTATCCACCGGAGCCGTTCCTGCATCTGGCCGCCGGGATCAAGGAAGTGGTCAAAGTGCCGGTGCTGCACGCACAGAACATCAAGGACCCGAACCAGGCCACGCGCATTCTTGAAGGCGGTTACGTCGACATGGTCGGCATGACCCGCGCGCACATTGCTGACCCACACCTGATCGCCAAGATCAAGATGGGCCAGATCGACCAGATCAAGCAATGCGTCGGCGCCAACTATTGCATCGACCGTCAGTATCAAGGCCTCGACGTGCTGTGCATCCAGAACGCCGCGACGTCCCGTGAATACATGGGCGTGCCGCACATCATCGAGAAATCCACCGGGCCGAAACGCAAAGTGGTGATCGTCGGTGCCGGCCCTGCCGGGATGGAAGCGGCCCGCGTCGCCGCCGAACGTGGCCACGACGTGACCCTGTTCGAGAAGAAGGAATTCATCGGCGGGCAAATAACGACCGCCTCGAAAGCGCCGCAGCGTGACCAGATCGCCGGTATTACCCGCTGGTTCCAGCTGGAACTGGCGCGGCTGAAAGTCGATCTGCGTCTGGGCACGGCGGCCGATGCCGACACCATCATGGACTTGCGTCCGGACGTAGTAGTGCTGGCGGTCGGCGGGCATCCGTATCTGGAACAGAACGAACACTGGGGCGCCGCCGAAGGGCTGGTGGTCAGCAGTTGGGACGTGCTCGACGGCAAGGTTGCGCCGGGCAAGAACGTGCTGGTCTACGACACCATTTGCGAGTTCACCGGGATGTCGGTTGCCGACTTCCTCGCCGACAAAGGCAGCCAGGTCGAGATCGTCACCGACGACATCAAACCGGGCGTGGCCATCGGCGGAACGTCGTTCCCGACCTACTACCGCAGCATGTACCCGAAAGAAGTGATCATGACCGGCGACATGATGCTCGAGAAGGTTTACCGCGAGGGCGACAAACTCGTGGCAGTGTTGGAGAACGAATACACCGGCGCCAAAGAGGAGCGGGTGGTCGATCAGGTGGTGGTGGAAAACGGCGTGCGTCCGGATGAGGAAATCTACTACGCGCTCAAAGAGGGTTCGCGCAACAAGGGCCAGATCGACGTTGAAGCGTTGTTCGCGATCCAGCCACAACCTTCGCTGAGCACCACCGGCGACGGCTACTTGCTGTTCCGCATCGGCGACTGCGTGGCGCAGCGCAACACGCACGCCGCGATCTATGACGCCCTGCGGCTTTGCAAAGACTTCTAAGCCTCGCGAACGATCGTTCCCACGCTCCGCGTGGGAATGCCGCAATGGACGCTCCGCGTCCGCTTTGGGACGCGGAGCGTCCCGGGATGCATTCCCACGCAGAGCGTGGGAACGATCATTGAACGCCGTGTTTCTCCAGGTTGTACTGGTGGGAGCTTCACCATGTTGAACACCCTTCTTCCAATCCTGTTGTTCGCAGCTATCGGCCTTGGTGTCCTCGGCGCGCTGCGGCGGGTAGCGATGTGGCGCCGGGGCCGGGCCTCGAAGGTCGATCTGATCGGCGGCCTGTTGGCCATGCCCAAGCGTTACATGGTCGATTTGCACCACGTAGTAGCGCGGGATAAATACATCGCCAACACCCACGTCGCTACAGCGGGCGGTGCGGTGGCGTCGATTGTGCTGGCGTTGCTGGTGCACGGTTTCGGCCTGCATAACCGCATACTCGGTTACGCCTTGCTACTGATGACGGCGGTGATGTTCGTTGGTGCGATCTTCGTTTATCTGCGTCGGCGCAACCCGCCGGCGCGGCTGTCGAAAGGCCCGTGGATGCGCCTGCCGAAAAGCCTGCTGGCGTTCTCGGCGTCGTTCTTCCTGCTGACCTTACCGGTGGCCGGGATTCTGCCGGAGAACTTTGGCGGCTGGATACTCGCGGTCATCCTTGGGATTGGTGTGCTGTGGGGCGTGTCGGAACTGTTCTTCGGCATGACCTGGGGCGGGCCAATGAAGCACGCCTTTGCCGGTGCCTTGCACTTGGCCTGGCACCGTCGCGCCGAGCGCTTTGGCGGCGGTCGTTCCACCGGTTTGAAACCGCTGGATCTGAACGATCCGAACGCACCACTGGGGGTGGAAAAACCCAAGGATTTCACCTGGAACCAGTTGCTCGGTTTCGATGCCTGCGTGCAGTGCGGCAAATGCGAAGCGGCGTGCCCGGCTTTCGCCGCCGGCCAGCCGCTGAACCCGAAAAAACTGATTCAGGACATGGTCGTCGGCCTCGCTGGCGGCACTGATGCCAAGTTCGCCGGCAGTCCTTATCCTGGCAAACCCATCGGCGAACACTCAGGCAATCCGCATCAGCCGATCGTCAACGGTCTGGTCGACGCCGAAACCCTGTGGTCGTGCACCACCTGCCGCGCCTGCGTCGAGGAATGCCCGATGATGATCGAGCACGTCGACGCCATCGTCGACATGCGTCGGCACCTGACCCTGGAAAAAGGCGCGACGCCGAACAAGGGCGCCGAAGTACTCGAAAATCTGATCGCCACCGACAACCCTGGCGGTTTTGCACCGGGCGGTCGGATGAACTGGGCGGCGGATCTGAACCTCAATCTGCTCAGCGAAAAGAAATCTACCGACGTGCTGTTCTGGGTCGGCGACGGTGCGTTCGACATGCGCAACCAGCGCACCCTGCGCGCCTTCGTCAAAGTGCTGAAAGCGGCGAAAATCGACTTCGCCGTGCTCGGCCTCGAAGAACGAGACAGCGGTGACGTCGCCCGGCGTCTTGGCGATGAAGCAACCTTCCAGCTGCTCGCCAAACGCAATATCCAGACCCTGGCCAAATACAGCTTCAACCGCATCGTCACTTGCGATCCGCACAGTTTCCATGTGCTGAAAAACGAGTACGGCGCGTTCGACGGCAACTACCTGGTGCAGCACCACAGCACCTACATGGCAGAAATCATTCAGGCCGGCGCGCTGAACCTCGGGCAGCACAAAGGCAACAGCGTGACCTATCACGATCCGTGCTACCTCGGCCGCTACAACGGCGAGTACGAAGCGCCGCGTGAAGTGTTGCGTGCGCTCGGTATTGAAGTGAAAGAGATGCAACGTTCCGGCTTCCGCTCGCGCTGCTGCGGCGGTGGCGGCGGGGCGCCGATCACTGACATTCCGGGCAAACAGCGGATTCCCGACATGCGCATGGAAGACATCCGCGAGACCGGTGCCGAACTGGTGGCCGTGGGTTGTCCACAATGCACGGCGATGCTCGAAGGTGTGGTCGAACCGCGTCCGCTGATCAAGGACATCGCCGAACTGGTGGCCGACGCGCTGCTCGAAGACGCCGCGCCGAGCAAGCCTGCCACTCCGGCCAAACGTGAACCTGCGGAGGCCCACTGATGAGCGACATTATCCGCCGCGACCCGCGCGCCGAATGGATTGCCCGTAACCGCCTGCATCCGCTGCACGCGGCGATGCAACCGGCGCAACACAGCTGGATGGGGCCGAATGGCGTCATCCGCAAGAACCTGCACGGCATCGGTTTTATCGGCCCGAACGGCATCAAGCGTATCGACCGCAGCGGCGCGCAACAGGGCGGGGCGGTCAAGCGTTCGGCTGCTGTGGAAGTGCAACTGCCGCTGCATCAAGTGCCAGCCCCGGCGTTCTACATCAGCGTGGTGCCGGACATGGTCGGCGGCCGCCTGAGCAGCCACGACCGTGACTTGCTTGGCCTTGCTCATCAACTCGCCGGCCAGGACGGCGCGGTATTGGCGGTGGTCTTTGGCGAGCATAAGGAAAACGCTTTCGCCACCGCAGGCGTGGATCGCTTGCTGGTGCTCGAAGGCGAACAGTTCAGCGGTTATGTACCGGAACAGCGAGTGCAAGGTTTGCGCGCTGTGGATAACCAGTTCAACCCACGTCACTGGCTATTGCCGGACAGTCGCAGCGGTGGCGGTGAACTGGGTCGACGCTTTGCCGCCGCACTGGGCGAGCGCCCGGCCACGCGGGTCTGGCAGGTCAAGGATCAGGAATGCATCGGCCGTGCCGGTGCGGGACTGCAAGACCTGGCGCGACCGGTTGCACGGTTGATTCTGGCGGCGGCCGAATGTGCAGAACCGGTCAGCGAAACCCGTCATGAAGCGTTGCCGGTGGAGTTATCCACAAGTGTCGTGCGCAGCCTGTCGCGGATCGAAGATCTCGGCGCCGTGGCGGTCGACCCGGCAGCGATTCCGATGGCCGAAGCGGAGTTCATTTTCTCCGGCGGTAACGGCGTCAAGGACTGGGCGCTGTTCCACGAAACGGCGGCGGCACTCGGTGCTACCGAAGGCGCGTCGCGGGTGGCGGTGGACGATGGCTTTATGGCGCGTGATCGCCAGGTCGGCGCGTCCGGCACCTGGGTCACCGCGCGGGTTTACGTGGCTGTGGGTATCTCTGGCGCGATCCAGCACCTGCAAGGCATTGGTGCCTGCGACAAGGTGGTGGCGATCAACCTCGATGCGGGGTGCGACATGATCAAGCGTGCCGACCTCTCGGTGATTGGCGAGAGCGCAGAGATTCTGCAGGCGTTGATCGAAGCGGTCGCGGCTTACCGCAACGAAGCCAAGCGCGATGCGGCTTAAGGAAACGCTATGAATACGAAGATTATCAGTCTGGTTTCCATCGGCGCCCACCCGACTTCCGGCAGGCCACGCCGCGCCGACCAGGATGCGCGCGCCGTGGAACTCGGCCTGCAACTGGCGGGGGATAACCTGCAAGTGCTGCATGCCGGGGATGTCGCGGAGCCAGCATTGCGCGCCTATCTGGGCATGGGGCTTGAGCAGATGCACGTGCTGGAGCAACCCGCTGGCGCCGATGCGCTGCCGGCGCTGACCGCGTATCTGCGCGATGCCGGTGCACAGGTGGTGCTGACCGGTAGCCAAGCCGAGACCGGCGAAGGCTCGGGGATGTTGCCGTTTCTGCTCGCCGAAGGTTTGGGCTGGCCATTGGTGGTCGGGCTGGCGCAGGTTGAGTCGATCAACGACGGCTCGGCGTTGGTGCTGCAAGCCTTGCCGCGCGGACAGCGGCGCCGGTTGAAGGTGAAACTGCCGTTTCTGGCGACTGTGGATAACGCCGCGCCGAAGCCTAGGCAGAGTGCTTATGGTCCGGCGCGACGCGGGGTCTTGCAGGCTGAAGACGTCGAAGTGGTGGACGATGAGTTGCTCGCGGTCGCCACTTTGCAACCGGCCAAGCCACGGCCGAAACGCTTGAAGGTGATCAAGGCCAAAAGTGGGGCGGACCGGATGAAGGCCGCGACGGCCAAGGCCAGTGGGGGCGGGGGGCAGGTGCTCAAGGGAGTTACCGCGCAGGCTGGCGCCGAGGCGATTCTCAAGTTGCTGATTGAAGAAGGTGTTGTTCGCTGAAAAGCCCCTCACCCTAGCCCTCTCCCAGAGGGAGAGGGGACCGACCGAGTGGTATTGGCTAATTACATCGACCTGCGATTGCGCGGTGACCTTGGCTTGGGCAAGCCTGAGATCGCAATGTTCGTTCAGGTCAATGGATTTCAAATAGGCGATTCGGTCGGCTCCCTCTCCCTCTGGGAGAGGGCTGGGGTGAGGGTAGCTGTTTACCCACAATCCCTGTTGGCGGATCTGTGGATAACGTGTTTGCCTTTGCCTGCACCCCACGCCAATCAAGCCTTACAGCGCTGCGATCAAAAAACAACCAGCCTAAGTCACGGATTTTCAGGGCTTTTTCTCTTGGATAACTGAGCAAGTTGCCCCCAATCTCTGTTGGCGCTTCTGTGGATAAGATGTTCGCTATCCGCTGAGACCCATACAGACCGTGGCTTTCAAAGATTTGATCAAAAAACAGTCAATTCATCTGTTTCCATGGAAAACTACCGCGCAAACCTCGATTTCACACAGCCTCCAGTGCTTTTCCACAGCGTCGATAAAGTTACCCCCGATCTCTGTTGGCGCTTCTGTGGATAAGGTGTTCGCCATCCTCTACAGCCCATTAAAACCGTGGCTTACAGAGTTGTGATCAAAAAACAGCCAATGCCTCTCGCAAACCGTGCTTCTGGATAATTCACGATTTTTCTTCACAAATCAGTGAGTTATTTTCCCGTTCATCCACAGTTACCCCCATTTGCTGTGGGTGGCTATGTGGATAACTTGTTTGCCAAACCCTGTAAGCCCCGGCCCGTATAGTCCAAACAGCAATTGATCACATTTCATACAGTTCTAAGGCGTTGCCTTGACTTCGATTCCAGCGCTGTCTTCACTGACAGGGCACAAGGACAGCCGTCACTTATCCACATCTGGTTCTGGGAGAACGCATGATGGATAGCCCGTCGCACCGCCCCCCGCCCGTTCCACGCAAGCGCACCCTGCGTCGCGCCGCCAATCAGCACGCTCGCCTGTAGCGCGCCAACCAGCCAGACCGCTGTGCTGTCGCCGGACTTCATCCGGTGGCCAGGTGCCCGTTCGCCCATTGATTGCAGGCAACCGCAGAGTTGCCCCATCTGCCTGATTAGAGGATGCACCTCATGACACGGATCGCAACGCCCATCAGCGAGATCAAGGAACACTACGATGTGATCGTTATCGGCTCAGGCTACGGCGGCGGCATCGCTGCCTCGCGCCTGTCCCGTGCCGGCAAACGTGTGTGCCTGCTCGAACGCGGTCGGGAAATCCAGCCCGGCGAATACCCCAACACCATGATCGCCGCCACCGAAGAGCTGCAGGTGCATGACCCGGATGGCCATATCGGTTCGCGCACCGGGCTGTTCGACTTGCACGTCAACGCCCAGCAAAACGTCGTGGTCGGGTGCGGCCTCGGCGGCACGTCGCTGATCAATGCCAACGTGGCCCTCGAGCCGGAGCCCGGCGTATTCGATGACCCGCGCTGGCCGCAAGCGGTGCGTGAACACCGCGACACGCTGCTCAAGGACGGTTACGCCCGCGCCCGCGAGATGCTCAAACCCAATCCCTACCCGAGCACTTCACCAAACCTGCCGAAACTCGACGCCAACAAGAAATCGGCGGATTACCTCAAGCAGGGCGCGCATTTCTACAAACCGCCGATCAACGTGACCTTCGACAAGCTGCCGAACAACCTCAACCATGTCGGCGTCGAGCAACTGCCGTGCAACCAGTGCGGCGATTGCGTTTCTGGCTGTAACAACAAGGCCAAGAACACCACGCTGATGAACTACCTGCCGGACGCCTGGAATCACGGCGCGGAGATTTTCTGCCAGGCCGAGGTGCGCCATCTGGAGCGCGACGGTGACGGCTGGATCGTGCACTTCCAGTACCTCGACAGTGGGCGTGAGATGTTCAGCGCGCCGACGTTGTTCGTGAAGGCCGATATCGTCGTGGTCTCCGCCGGCACCCTCGGCTCCACGGAAATTCTTCTGCGTTCGCGCGACAAAGGCGTGGTGATGTCCGGCCAGCTCGGCGAGAACATGAGCGGCAACGGCGACATCCTCGGCTTCGGCCACAACTGCGAGCAGACCATCAACGGCATCGGTTTCGGCGCGCACCCGGTCAAGGAACTGCAACCGGTTGGCCCGTGTATCACTTCGGTGATCGACATGCGCACCGAAGGCGACTGGCGCAGCCGCATGGTCATCGAGGAAGGCTCGATCCCTGGCGCGCTCGGCCGGCCGATGGTGCCGAGCATGGCCGGATTCGCCGAGATGATCGGCGTGCCCACCGACGACAGTTTCAGCGGCAAAGTGAAGTACAAGGAACGCGAAGCGGAAAGCTTCCTGCGCGGCCCGTATTACGGCGCCCTGCACAACATGCAGACCTACCTGATCATGAGTCACGACAGCGGCCAGGGGCGGATGATCCTCGACAACAAAGATCAACTGCGCATCGATTGGCCCGGCGTTGGCGAGCAGGAGAACTTCAAACTCGGCAATCAGCGTTTGCAGCAGAGCACCAAGGCGCTCGGCGGCGTGTGGGTGGAGAACCCGATCTGGACCAAACTGCTCAAGCACAGCATCGTTTCAGTGCACCCGTTGGGCGGTTGCGTGATGGGCGAAGACGCGGCGCAAGGCGTGGTCAATCACAAGGGCCAGGTGTTCAGCGGCGCCAGCGGCACCGATGTCTACGCCAACCTTTACGTGACTGACGGCGCGGTGATTCCGACATCGCTGGCGGTCAATCCGCTGCTGACCATTTCTGCCGTGAGTGAACGCAACATGGGTTTGCTCGCTGCCGACCGTGGCTGGCAGATCGACTACACACTGCCGTCGGCCCCGCGCAAACCGGTGGCGCCGCCAACCCTCGGCGTGCAGTTCACCGAAACCATGAAAGGTTACTTTTCCCGGGCGTTCACGGCGGCGCAAAGTACCGACCTGAAAGTCTACGAAGCGGCGGCCAAACGCGGTGAGGCGGACAATTCGCCGATCGACTTCACCCTGACCATCACCGCCAACGATCTCAACCGCATGATCAAGGAGCCCGAGCACGCGGCAACCATTGTCGGCACCGTCATCGCGCCGGCGTTGTCAGCACAGCCGCTGACCGCGAGTAACGGCGTGTTCAACCTGTTCGAACAATTCGAGCAACAGGTCGATACGCGCCACATGAAATACGACATGAAGCTGACCGCCGAGGACGGCAACGACTATTTCTTCAGCGCCTTCAAAACCGTGCCGGAAGACAACGGCGTGCTGAATATCTGGCATGACACCAGCACGCTCTACGTGACGCTGTATCGCGGCCCGGACAAATCCGGCGAGGTGATCGGCTCCGGGGTGATGCACATTCATCCGACCGATTTCGCCAAACAGATGACCACCATGAAAGTGCTCAATGCGCGCAATGAGCGTGAGCGCATCGAAGGGCTGGCGCGCTTCGGCAAGTTTTTCGCCGGGATTCTCTGGGAAAGCTACGGCGGGGGGTTTTTCGGTGACATCTACTTCCACCCGGACGCGCCGCCACGGCTGAAACGACCGCTGGATGCCCCCGTCCCGGCAGTGCATTTCTTTCCCACCGAGGACGGTGTCGAATTGCGCCTGACGCGTTATCAGGCCGGCAGTAAAGGCCCGGTGATGCTGGTGCACGGATTGGGTGTGGGGTCGAATATCTTCTCCACCGACACCATCCAGACCAACCTGCTCGAATACCTGTGCAAGCACGACTATGACGTCTGGCTGCTGGATTTTCGCGTGAGCATTCTGTTGCCGGCGAGCAAGAAGGAATGGAACGGCGATCAGATTGCCCAGTACGACTTCAAGGCTGCCATCGCGCAGATTCAGCAGCAAACCAACGCCCGCGATGTGCAATGCGTGGTGCATTGCTATGGCGCGACGACGTTCTTCATGTCGTTGCTCGCCGGTTTGCAGGGCGTGCGTTCGGTGGTCTGCTCGCAGATTGCTGCTGACACCATGGTTGCCACTGCCACAGGGCTGAAGGCCGGTTTGCACCTGCCGGGGATGCTCGATGCGATCGGCATCAAGTCGATGACGGCTTACGCCGACAGCAAGGAAAACTGGTTCAACAAACTCTACGACAAGGCCCTCAACGGTTACGCGCGGATCGAGGCGCAGGGCTATTGCACCAACCCGGTGTGCCACCGCATCACCTTCATGTACGCGTCGCTGTATCGCCACGACACCCTCAACGAAACCCTGCACGACAACCTGCACGAGTTGTTCGGCGAGTCGAACATCGAGACCTTCGAGCATCTGGCGCTGATCGTGCGCAAAGGGCATCTGGTGGATTTCAAAGGCAACGATGTGTACATGCCGCACTTTGATCGACTGACCATGCCGATCTGCTTTATCAGCGGCGCCGACAATCAGTGTTATCTGCCGGAAAGCACCCTCAAGACCTACCAGCGTCTGTGCGACCTGCACGGGCCCGAGCGTTACAGCCGACAGGTGGTGCCGGGCTACGGCCATATCGACTGCATGTTCGGCAAGAACGCGGTGGTCGATGTCTACCCGATCATCCTTGAACACCTGGAGAAAACCGCCCTCGGTTGACGATTGACCGAGTCGACTGCTTCGCGAGCAAGCTCGCTCCCACAGGGGCACACATTCCAATGTGGGAGCGAGCTTGCTCGCGAAAGCGGTAGGTCAGGCGCTACACCTCTTGGGTCTGCACAAGGAAATGGATGACATGGACAGCTACATCCGCTGGTTTCAACGCTTCATCTGGATCGGCATTGCGATGAACATGGTGTTCGCCATCCCCGCGCTGTTCGCGCCGGGCTTGCTGACATCGGTGGTCGGGCTGCCGCCGCAACTCTCCGACCCATGGCTGGAAAATGCCGGGATGCTGCTGGTGGGCATCAGCGTGTTTTACATGCCATCGGGTTTCAACGCGCCGCGTTACGTGGTGCATTCCTGGCTCTGTGTGCTGACGCGGTTGATCGCCGTGGTGTTTTGGATCTACCTGATCAATACCAGCGTTCAAGGCTCGGTATTCGTGCCAATGCTGATGGGCGATCTGAGCTTCTTTCTGATCCTTGGCATTCTGCTGTACCTCGGCACCACGCCAGAGAACCGGCCATGGGCGCTGCTTTGCGATGGCTGGCGCGAATGGAAAGCGGCGTGGGCGCGGCAATGGCAAAGCCACGCCTTCAAGGTTGGCACGTTGGTGGTGGTCGCGGTGCTCGGTTTTATCGGTTACGAAACCTGGTATCAGATGCTGCGGGTGGTGCCGGAGCAGCAATACGCCTCCGACGAAGACCACTATAAGTACGCCGCGATTGGACTCGGTATCGAAGCGCGCATCCCGTATTACCTGTTCGCCGTGTTGCCGCAGATGTGCCCGGAAAAAATGCCCAAACCCGGTGGCTGGGAGGTTTTTGGCTTCCTCTTCGAAAACGGCAAGGACCTGCCGATCGGCATGGCCAAGCGGCAGATCGGCTATCCGACCGTCGAACCGAACTGCGCGCTGTGCCACACCGGCTCCTACCGCGCCAATGCCAGCGACGTCGCCGTCAATGTGCCCAGCGCACCGGCCAACACCCTGCAACTGCAAGCTTTCCAGTGGTTCGCCTACGATTGCGCCAGTGATCCGAAATTCACCACCGACACGGTGATGGCGGCGATCAACAGCAAGTTCCAGTTGGGCTTCTTCGAAAAACTCTACAACCGCTACCTGATCATGCCGATGGCGAAAAGCGCCTTGCTCAAGCAGAAGCAGTCCTACGCCTGGCAGAAGCTGCGTCCGCAACAAGGCCCGGGCCGCACCGATACTTTCAATCCGACGAAAATGGTGGTGTTCGGCTTCCCGGATGACTCGACCATCGGCACCGTCGACCTGCCGCAAGTCTGGAACCAGAAACCCCGGGAATCGATGTACCTGCACTGGGATGGCAATAACAACAAGATCCACGAACGCAACTACGCCGCCGCGATGGCGGTGGGCGCGACGCCGGAATCGGTGCTGCCGCCTAGTTTCAATCGTGTGACCAACTGGCTGCTCGGGCACAAGGCACCGGCGTGGCCGTGGGCGCTGGATCAGGCCAAGGTCGCGCAAGGCAAACCGATCTGGGAGGCCAACTGCGCCGCTTGTCATGACTTCGGGCGTGCCGACACCGGACAGGTCACCACCAACATCGACCAGCTCGGCACCGATCCGCATCGGCTGGACTCGTTCACCACCGGTCTGGTAGCCGCGTTCCACTCCTTCAAGAAACCACCGTTCGACTTCGGCGCCTACCGCAAGACCCAGAGCTACAGCAACACGCCCACCGACGGTGTCTGGCTGCGCGCGCCGTACCTGCACAACGGCTCGGTGCCGACCCTGTGGGACCTGCTGCAACCGCCGGAAAAACGTCCGCAGGTGTTCATCACCGGCTCGGATATTTACGACCCGGTCAATGTCGGCTTCGTTACCCGCGGCGCCCAGGCCAAAGCCTCGGCCGACTTCACATACGACACGCGCCTGGAGGGCAATCACAACACGGGTCACCTGTACGGCACGACGCTGTCGGACGACGACAAGCGGGCGCTGATCGAATTCATGAAAACCCTGTGAACCTTACGGAGAGAGGATTACGCCATGTCACTGGTCAGTCATTGGGAACACGAGTACGACAAGGTCAAAGTGCGCATTCACGGCTTGTTCACGCGCATGGAAATGGCCTGGATGAAACTCATCAGCGAGCTGGAGCCGCAGGAGTTTCAAGCGATCATCAAGTTGCTGCAGCGCGGCCACGATCAGGCGCAGTACGTGCTGAAGAACGGCGAGTTGCCGGACGACGAACCCGCGGTGCCGTGGGAGTTGTCCCATGGTCTGTCGATCCTGCGTATTGGTAACGCCACACCGCTGCCGCAATCGCCCGATCAACTGGCGACCCGGGTGCTGAAAGACGGCACCCTGCTCGGTTGTCGCAAGTGGGAGCTGCTCGATTTGCTCTGGAGCGAAGCGCTGCTGAAGTGGATCGAAAACCTGCGCCATCATGCGACGTTCGGCACTGATCCGGCCGTAGTGCAGATGGATCGCGACGTGACCCTGGCGATTGCCGGTGACTGGGGCACGGGGCCGTTCGACAGCCATGCGCCGGCGGTGTCAGTGGCCAATCAGATGCAACTGGCCCAGGCCGATTTCACCATTCATTTGGGCGATGTGTATTACGCCGGCAGTCACTCTCAGGAGGACGTCGACATGGCCGGTTGGCCGATGGGCACACATGGCTCGTTCACCCTCAACTCGAACCACGAGATGTACAGCGGCGCTCACGGTTATTTCAAGGAACTGGCCAAGCGTTTTCCCGGGCAGCAGGGCACCAGTTACTTTGCCTTGATCAACGATGACTGGCTGGTGGTCGGGCTGGATTCTGCCTACGCGTCGGACGCGATGAACCTGTACATGGACGGCACCTTGAACGAGCCGCAGATCGCGTGGATGAAAGGCCTGCCGAAACGCAAAAAACTCATGGTGCTCAGCCATCATCAGGGCTTCGATATTTCCGGGCACAACAAGACCGCGTTATATCAACCGGTGTGCGATGCGCTGGGACGCGAGCCGGATTACTGGTATTGGGGGCATCTGCATAACGGCATCGTCTATGCGCAGCAGGGCGGTTTGCAGGCGCGTTGTGCCGGGCACGGGGCGATTCCCTATGGCAATTCCAGTGAGCTGAACGGGCATTCGCGGGTGTTGTGGTCAGAGACGCAGGATGCCAACGACCCGGCGTATCCGCTGCGGGTGTTGAACGGGTACGCGAAAATCAGGCTGGTGGGAGAGGAGATTTTTGAGGAGTTTATTGGCGAGGATGGATCGGTGAGGTGGTCATCACACTGACTGATCGTTCCCACGCTCTGCGTGGGAATGCAGCCCGGGACGCTCTGCGTCCCAAAGGCCGAACGCGGAGCGTCCGTTGAGGCATTCCCACGCAGAGCGTGGGAACGATCAAGCAGAAGACATCAGCCTTGGACGGGGACGCCTTTGAGGTACGGCGCAGGCTCGGCGCCGAGGTTGTTCAACAGGCGCTCGCTGTACCAATCAACGAAGTTGACCACGCCAAACTCATAAGTCTTGGAGTAAGGCCCTGGCTGGTAGGCGGTGGAGTTGATCCCGCGCTGGTTCTCTTCCGCCAGACGCCGGTCCTGATCGTTGGTCGCATCCCACACCTGACGCATGCGCTCGACGTCGTAATCCACGCCCTCAACCGCATCCTTGTGCACGATCCACTTGGTGGTGACCATGGTTTCCTGTGCACTGATCGGCCACACGGTGAAGACGATGATGTGGTCGCCCATGCAGTGGTTCCACGAGTGCGGCAGGTGCAGGATGCGCATCGAACCCAGATCCGGGTTCTTGATGCGGCCCATCAGTTTGGCGCAGCCCTGTTTGCCGTCGAGGGTCATCGACACGGTGCCCTTGAGCAGCGGCATGCGTACGATGCGGTTACGCAGGCCGAAGCTGGCGTGAGCGTAAGGGATCTTCTCGGCTTCCCAGGCAGCGGCGGAGGCGGCGACGTGATCCTTGAACGCCTGATCGGCGCGCGGGTCGGTGACGTCGTCCCATTCCAGCAAGGTTTTCAGCAGTTCCGGGTGCGACGCGTTGCAGTGGTAGCACTCGCGGTTGTTTTCCAGCACCAGTTTCCAGTTGGCCTTTTCCATCAAGGTGGTGGTGATCGCCACCTTGGTGTTCTCCATGTCGTACGGTTCCATGTAATGGTTCAGCGTCGACAGGAAGTCATCGATGGCTGGCGGGTTCTCGGCCAGGCTGATAAAGATGTAGCCGCCGGCGGTCTTCACGTTCACCGGTTTCAGGCCGTACTGCTTCATGTCGAAGTCGGCGCCCATTTCGGTACCGGCGAACAGCAGGCGACCGTCCAGCTCATAGGTCCACTGGTGGTAGTGGCAGACCAGTTTGGCGACCTTGCCTTTTTCACTGGTGCACAGACGCGAGCCACGGTGGCGGCAGACGTTGTGGAAAGCATGCACCACGCCTTCGGCGCCACGGATGACGATGATCGGGTTCTTGCCGATCTGCAGCGTCAGGTAGTTGCCCTTGGCCGGGATCTCGCAGGTCATGCCGGCGATCAACCACTCTTTCTGGAAGATCTCCTGCATGTCGATATCGAACAGCCGTTCATCGCTGTAGAACGGTTGCGGCAGCGAAAACGTCCGCTCGCGCTCCTGGAGCATTTGTGCGGTGGCCTTGCGTGCGGGTTCCAGCGGATCGCCCAGGCTGATTTTTGCGGTGACGTCCATCGATGTGATCCTCATGGCCATCTGCGTGGCCGGCGAAAAGTGGCTGATCAGGTGTGCTGCTAACGGTTGCTACGCAAGGTGTAAAGAATCTGTCTTGGTGTTGGGGCGAGTGTGGGGCCGGCGCTGCCGCGAACCTTATCCATGGGCGACATGGTGCAATCTGTTCCCGACGCGCAACCCCCGGTGGTTGGGGGCTGGTCGCGATAAGTATGCCGATGTCGCGGATAGGTAAACGGGCGGTCTGCGCTATACGCAGAATCGCCACATGAAGGCCGACAGTCGGCCGTGGAGAACAGCATGTCCAACAGCTTCCTGAATCCGGTCACCACCCAGACCTGGGCCAATGGCCGACACATCGTCCGTTGCGTCAAAGTCATCCAGGAAACCTGGGACGTGCGCACCTTCTGCTTTATGGCCGACCAGCCGATCCTGTTCTTCTTCAAGCCCGGGCAATTCGTGACCCTGGAGCTGGAAATCGAAGGCCAGCCGATCATGCGCTCGTACACGATCTCCAGTTCGCCGTCGGTGCCGTACAGCTTTTCGGTGACGATCAAACGGGTGCCGGGTGGCAAGGTCTCCAACTGGTTGCACGACACGCTTCATGAGGGGCAAGAGCTGGCGGTGCACGGGCCGGTCGGGCTGTTCAATGCCATCGACTTCCCGAGCCCGAAAGTCCTGTACCTCAGCGGCGGCGTCGGCATCACGCCGTGCATGTCGATGGCGCGCTGGTTTTACGACACCAACGCCAACGTCGACATGACCTTTATCCACAGCGCGCGCTCGCCGAAAGACATCATTTACCACCGCGAGCTGGAACACATGGCGTCGCGGATCGACAACTTCAGCCTGCACCTGATTTGTGAGAAGCATGGCTTGGGTGAGCCGTGGGCCGGGTATCGCGGTTACCTGAATCACAAGATGCTGGAACTGATGGTGCCGGACTTCCTTGAGCGCGAAGTGTTCTGCTGCGGCCCGACGCCGTACATGAACGCGGTCAAGCGGTTGCTGGAAGTGGCCGGGTACGACATGTCGCGTTATCACGAGGAATCGTTCGGCGCCACGCCACCGGAAGCCCGTGCCGATGCGGTGGAACAGGCGGAACAGGCCGCCGATGCACCGGAAATCGATGCGGCGGATCTGCATCAGGTCGAATTCACTTCGTCCGGCAAGAGCATTCGTGTGGCCCCGGGTGAGACCGTGCATGCGGCGGCGGCCAAGCTGGGGCTGATGATTCCGAAAGCGTGCGGGATGGGGATTTGCGGGACGTGCAAGGTGCTGAAGCTGGGCGGCGAGGTGGAGATGGAGCACAACGGCGGGATTACCGAGGACGATGAGGCTGAGGGGTTTATCTTGTCGTGCTGCAGTGTGCCGAAGGGCGACGTACGAATCGATTTCTAAGGCGTTGCACAGACCCAATGTGGGAGCGAGCTTGCTCGCGAATGCGGTGTGTCATTCAACATATGTGCTGTCTGACAGGGCCTATTCGCGAGCAAGCTCGCTCCCACAAGGGGGCGTTTCAATCGACGAACAGGTCTGTCATCAGGGTTGTGGTGCTGTCTGGATCAAAGCGATATTGACCGAACTCAGTCACGCCGCTCTCACGCAAAACTTCCTCATCAATCAACAGTCGCCCGGTAATCTGCCGCCCGCTGCTATCCAGAATCACATGCGCCGCATCCGCCATGATCGAAGGCAGACGCGCCTGCTTGAACGACTCCCGATTACCCAGCTGAAACTCGATCGCCGCCGTGGCAATCATCGTCTGCGGCCACAACGAATTGACGCTGATCCCATAACTGGCAAATTCCTCACTCATCCCCAGCGTCAGCATGCTCATGCCGTATTTGGTCACGGTGTAGGGGCTGAACTGCGCAAACCACTTGCTCGCCAGGTTCAGCGGCGGTGACAGGTTGAGAATGTGCCCGGCAGATTTTTTCAGGTAGGGCAGGGCGGCTTGGCTGCACAGCAGCACCGCGCGGGTGTTGATCTGGTGCATCAGGTCGAAACGCTTGAGCTCGATGTGTTGCACACCGGT
The DNA here is from genome assembly GCF_977020205.1 of Pseudomonas sp. AIG. Lineage (NCBI taxonomy): Bacteria > Pseudomonadati > Pseudomonadota > Gammaproteobacteria > Pseudomonadales > Pseudomonadaceae > Pseudomonas > Pseudomonas sp. AIG. The sequence continues at coordinate 46,058 of NZ_CDROCK010000016.1, forward strand.
CAACTTGATCGCCCCGGCGTTGTTCACCAGCGCATCGATTGCGCCGAAGTGCTCGTTGGCCCGGGCCAGTGCCTGGCGCACGCCATCCTCATCACGCACATCCACCTGCAACGCCAACGCCTTGCCACCCGCCGCTTCGACTTCAGCGGCGACGCTGTGAATAGTGCCGGGCAGTTTGGCGTGGGGTTCGGCGCTTTTCGCCGCAATCACGATATTGGCCCCGTCCCTCGCGGCACGCATCGCAATCTCACGGCCAATGCCACGGCTGGCGCCGGTGATGAACAGGGTTTTGCCTTGTAACGACATGCCGATGCTCCTGCTTATTGTTATGTGAGCGAAGGGCTCGACAGACAATGTAGACCAAGTCTTTCAGGGCAGAAGGGCATTGATCGTTCCCACGCTCCGCGTGGGAATGCAGCCGTCGACGCTCCGCGTCATAGCTGTGCTCAGCTTTACGTCTGTGGTGGGGCTGGAACGCGGAGCGTCCCGAGAGGCATTCCCACGCGGAGCGTGGGAACGATCAGTGCGGTGGAGTCAGATCTGATCGTTCCTACGCTCCGCGTGGGAATGCAGCCCGGGACGCTCCGCGTCCTATTTCAATACCAGCACTGAACCTCAATCAGCCCCGGCATTCCCGCGTAGTTCCTGGCACTCGAATAACGCCATTGTTCTGGCAAATCCACATATCCGCGTTTCACTGGATTGTTGTGGATGTATTCAAGCTTCTGACGCATCACCGATTCGCTGTAGACCATTTCTGCGTGTGAACCTTCCTGCCACAACTGGTACACCCGATCCTGCTTATGCGCGCGTTTGCTAAAGCGCAGGCGTTGCAGAGCTTTGTCGGCACCTTTGCTTTGCAGATCATCGATGATTTGTCGCGCGGTGAAAGATTTGAATTGGCTGAGGCATTTACTCAGGTCGGGCGCCTGAGCGACGAAGTGAAGATGGTTTTCCAGAATCACGTAGCCGTACAGCTTCAAGTCATGGTGGGTCTGTTGATAACGCCAGCAGTTGAGCAGGTGGTCGACGATGTACGGGCGGATGAATAACGGCAACCACTCCATGATCGTGCAAGTCAGGAAATGCGGTTTGTCGGTTTCAGTAATGGTGTAGCGGCTTCGGCCCATGGGATTCTTCCTTGAATCTTGCGGTGCGACGGGAATGGAACGCGGAGCGTCCCGGGAGGCGTTTCCACGCAGAGCGTGGGAACGATCAGGGTGAGGCGGGTGGGATGATCGCGCTAGAAGAGAAGTCTGGTATTACGGTGGGAAAAGTCATTCCCGGCCGAAGATCGTTCCCACGCTCTGCGTGGGAATGCAGCCCTTGACGCTCCGCGTCATAGCGGTGCTCAGTATGGCGGTAGTGGTGAGGCTGGAACGCGGAGCGTCCCGGGAGGCATTCCCACGCGGAGCGTGGGAACGATCAGTGCGGTGGCGGGAGGTCAGGCGGACATGACTTCGCGGATGTCGCGGGCCAGTTCGCGTACGCGTTCTTCTTCGGTGTCCCACGAGCACATGAAGCGTGCGCCGCCCTTGCCGATGAAGGTGTAGAAGCGCCAGTTCTTCGCGGTCAGGGCGGCGATGGCCGGTTCCGAGAGTTGCAGGAACACGCCGTTGGCCTGCACCGGGAACATCAGTTCGACGCCCGGAATGTCGCTGACCAGTTCTGCCAGCAATTGCGCGCAGTGGTTGGCGTGGCGCGCATATTTCAGCCAGGCGTCGTTTTCGAGGATGCCGACCCACGGGGCCGAGAGGAAGCGCATTTTCGACGCCAGTTGCCCGGCCTGTTTGCAGCGGTAGTCGAAGTCTTCCGCCAGTTTGTGGTTGAAGAACAGGATCGCTTCACCCACGGCCATGCCGTTTTTCGTGCCGCCGAAGCACAGCACGTCAACACCGGCCTTCCAGGTCAGATCGGCTGGCGAGCAACCGAGGAAGGCGCAGGCGTTGGAGAAGCGCGCGCCGTCCATGTGCAGGTGCAGGCCGAGTTCTTTGCAGGTGGCGCTGATGGCGCGGACTTCTTCCGGGGTGTAGACGCTGCCGACTTCAGTGGCTTGAGTCAGGGTGACCACGCGCGGTTTCGGGTAGTGGATATCCTGACGCTTGAGGGCGACTTCGCGGATCGACTGCGGGGTGATCTTGCCGTTTTCAGTGCCGGCGATCAGCAGTTTCGAGCCGTTGGAGAAAAATTCCGGGGCGCCGCATTCGTCGGTTTCGACGTGGGCGGTTTCCGAGCAGATCACGCTGTGGTAACTCTGGCACAGCGACGACAGGGCCAGCGAGTTGGCGGCGGTGCCGTTGAAGGCGAAGAACACTTCGCAGTCGGTTTCGAACAGTTTGCGGAAATGGTCGGACGCGCGTGCGGTCCATTCATCGTCGCCATACGCGCGCTGGTGGCCGTGGTTGGCCTGCTCCATCGCAGCCCAGGCTTCAGGGCAGATGCCGGAGTAGTTGTCGCTGGCGAATTGTTGGCTCTTGTCGGTCATGGCCGGCTTCCGTGGTCGAGACTCTTGTGAAGGCTCGTGGTCAATGAGGGTGCGCACTTTACCGAAGATCTTCCGGGGAGCACACGGGATGTCGCTGTCAGAACATTACATGGACGCAGACCGATTATGCACCTGAGAAAACGCGACGGCGCGCTGGATCTGCTCAAGTGGCTGGCGCTGCTGAGCATGTTGCTCGATCACCTGCGATATGTCGGCTTTTCCGCCGATTGGCTGTATGTGCCGGGGCGGCTGGCGTTTCCGTGGTTTTGTCTGGCGATGGCGGCGAATCTGGCGCGTGATGGTTCGGGGAAGATGGAATGGCGGTATCTGGGCTGGTTGGTGCTGTTCAGTGCGGTGAGTGAAATTCCCTATCGGTTGTACATTCCAGAGCCGGATACGTTGAACGTGATGCCGACGCTGGCGCTGGGTTTACTGGTAGCGCGGGGGTGGCAGGATCCCTCGATCATGGCGCGATTGCTGGGCGTTGCTGCGCTGGTGCTGGCCGCTGTGTTTCCGGAACGACTGATGTTCGGCTTGTTCGGGATTCTGTTGCCGCTGGCGTTGCTGCTGGTGTTTCGCCGGCCGTGGTATTTCAGCCTGCTGCCGGGGTTGGTGTGTTTGGCGGCCAACCAATGGCAAGTCCTGTACGACTCGGCGAGGTTCGGCAGTAGCGTCGCCATCCTCGGGATTGCCATTTGTCTGTTTGCGCCAGTGCTCGGGCTGTTCCTGTTGCGACATGTGCGACATCACCGGCCACCGCCGATGCGGCGCTGGGCTTACGCCCTCTATCCAGCGCATTTCCTCCTGCTACTCGCCGTCCGCCAACTCTTTACATAACCCTGTGGGAGCGAGCTTGCTCGCGAAAGCGGTGTGTCAGCCAGCATTGATGTTGACTGACACGGCCTCTTCGCGAGCAAGCTCGCTCCCACAGGGTTCTTCGTCATATTGAGGACTGTGTCTGTCAGGGCATTTCCAGCCATGTCGTAAACGCACCTTTGCGTGGCGCGCGCAGGCATTTGAGCTGTCTGCGCCGGTCATACCATCGGCATCAAAGGGCACTGCCTTCAATGCCAGTGCCTTACCGAGACGAATGGCGCACAGATGCCGCTGGGAGAGACGCGATGTTCAGCAAGCAAGACCAGATCCAGGGTTACGACGATGCACTGCTGGCGGCGATGAATGCCGAGGAGCAACGTCAGGAAGATCACATCGAGCTGATCGCGTCGGAGAACTACACCAGCAAACGCGTGATGCAAGCGCAAGGCAGTGGCCTGACCAACAAATACGCCGAAGGTTATCCGGGCAAGCGCTACTACGGTGGCTGCGAGCACGTCGACAAAGTCGAAGCCCTGGCCATCGAACGCGCCAAGCAACTGTTCGGCGCCGATTACGCCAACGTCCAGCCACACTCCGGTTCGTCGGCCAACAGCGCCGTGTACCTGGCGCTTATCCAGCCGGGCGACACCATCCTCGGCATGAGCCTCGCTCACGGTGGTCACTTGACCCACGGTGCGAAAGTGTCGTCTTCGGGCAAGCTCTATAACGCTGTGCAGTACGGCATCAACACCGACACCGGGCTGATCGATTACGACGAAGTCGAGCGTCTGGCCGTCGAATCCAAGCCGAAAATGATCGTTGCCGGTTTCTCCGCTTATTCGAAGACGCTGGACTTCCCGCGCTTCCGTCAGATCGCTGACAAAGTCGGTGCGCTGCTGTTCGTCGACATGGCCCACGTCGCCGGTCTGGTCGCTGCCGGTCTGTACCCGAACCCGCTGCCGTACGCCGACGTGGTCACCACCACCACGCACAAAACCCTGCGCGGTCCACGGGGCGGGCTGATCCTGGCCAAGTCCAACGAAGAGATCGAGAAAAAGCTCAACGCCGCGGTGTTCCCCGGCGCTCAGGGCGGCCCGCTGATGCACGTCATCGCCGGCAAAGCCGTGTGCTTCAAGGAAGCGCTGGAGCCAGGCTTCAAGGCCTATCAGCAACAAGTGATCGACAACGCTCAGGCCATGGCGAGCGTGTTTATCAAACGTGGCTACGATGTAGTGTCCGGCGGTACCGACAACCATTTGTTCCTGGTCAGCCTGATCCGTCAGGGCCTGACCGGCAAAGACGCCGACGCCGCCCTTGGCCGCGCGCACATCACCGTCAACAAGAACGCCGTGCCGAACGACCCGCAATCGCCGTTCGTGACCTCGGGCCTGCGCATCGGCACCCCGGCCGTCACTACTCGCGGTTTCAAGGTGACCCAGTGCGAAGTGTTGGCTGGCTGGATTTGCGACATCCTCGACAACCTCGGCGATGCCGATGTCGAGGCCAATGTTGCCCAGCAAGTGTCGGCCCTGTGCGCAGACTTCCCGGTTTATCGCTGAGTGTTCTGGAGTAACTGACTATGCAACGCTATTCGGGCTTCGGCCTCTTCAAACACTCCCTCAGCCACCACGAAAACTGGCAGCGCATGTGGCGCACGCCAACGCCGAAGAAAGTCTACGACGTGGTCATCGTCGGCGGCGGCGGGCACGGTCTGGCGACTGCCTATTACTTGGCGAAAGAGCACGGCATCACCAACGTCGCCGTGGTCGAGAAGGGCTGGCTGGGCGGCGGTAACACCGCGCGCAACACCACCATCGTGCGCTCCAACTACCTGTGGGACGAGTCGGCGCACCTCTACGAACACGCGATGAAATTGTGGGAAGGCCTGTCGCAGGATCTTAACTACAACGTGATGTTCTCCCAGCGTGGCGTCTACAACCTGTGCCACACCCTGCAGGACATCCGTGATTCCGAGCGTCGGGTCAGCGCCAACCGCCTCAATGGCGTCGATGGCGAACTGCTCAACGCCAAGCAAGTGGCTGACGAAATTCCGTACCTCGACTGCTCGAAAAACACTCGCTACCCGGTGATGGGTGCAACCGTTCAGCGTCGCGGCGGCGTCGCCCGTCACGATGCCGTGGCGTGGGGCTTTGCCCGTGCCGCCGACGCCCTCGGTGTGGACTTGATCCAGCAGACCGAAGTGATCGGCTTCCGCAAGGAAAACGGCGTGTGCATTGGCGTTGAAACCAACAAGGGTTTTATCGGCGCCAAGCGCGTCGGCGTGGTCACGGCCGGTAACTCCGGGCACATGGCCAAGCTCGCCGGTTTCCGTCTGCCGATCGAATCCCACCCGCTGCAAGCGCTGGTGTCCGAGCCGATCAAGCCGATTATCGACAGCGTGATCATGTCCAACGCCGTGCACGGTTACATCAGCCAGTCCGACAAGGGTGACCTGGTGATCGGCGCCGGTATCGACGGCTACAACGGCTACGGCCAGCGCGGTTCGTACCCGGTGATCGAGCACACCATTCAAGCCATCGTCGAGATGTTCCCGGTGTTGTCGCGCGTACGCATGAACCGTCAGTGGGGCGGCATCGTCGACACCACCCCGGACGCTTGCCCGATCATTTCGAAAACTCCGGTGCCGAACATGTTCTTCAACTGCGGTTGGGGCACTGGTGGCTTCAAGGCCACACCTGGCTCGGGCAACGTGTTTGCCGCGAGTCTGGCCAAGGGTGAAATGCACCCGTTGGCCGCACCTTTCTCCATCGACCGTTTCCACAACGGTGCGTTGATCGATGAACACGGCGCTGCTGCGGTTGCCCACTAACAGGAGAAATCCCCATGTTGCATATCTTCTGTCCTCACTGCGGCGAACTGCGCTCCGAAGAGGAATTCCACGCATCCGGTCAGGCGCACATTCCGCGCCCGCTCGATCCAGGCGCCTGCACCGACGAGGAGTGGGGCGACTACATGTTCTTCCGCGACAACCCGCGCGGTCTGCACCACGAGCTGTGGGATCACGTTGCCGGTTGCCGCCAGTACTTCAACGTCACCCGCGACACCGTGACCTACGAGATTCTCGAAACCTACAAGATCGGCACCAAGCCGCAATTCACCGACAAGGCTGATTCGGCGAAAACAGCCACGACGGCGCTGGGAGAGAAGGTATGAGCCAGACCAATCGCCTGTCCAACGGTGGACGGATCGACCGCAACAAAGTGCTGAGCTTCACCTTCAACGGTCAGAGCTACAAAGGCTTCGAGGGTGACTCGCTGGCCGCCGCGCTGATCGCCAATGGCGTCGACATCATTGGCCGCAGCTTCAAGTATTCGCGTCCGCGCGGCATTTTTGCCGCCGGTGCCGAAGAGCCGAACGCGGTGCTGCAGATCGGTGCGACCGAAGCCACGCAGATTCCCAATGTGCGCGCCACGCAACAGGCGCTGTATCAAGGTTTGGTCGCGACCAGCACCAACGGCTGGCCGAGCGTCAACAACGACATGATGGGCATTCTCGGCAAGGTCGGCGGCAAACTGATGCCGCCGGGTTTCTACTACAAAACCTTCATGTACCCGCAATCGTTCTGGATGACCTACGAGAAGTACATCCGCAAGGCTGCCGGTCTGGGCCGTTCGCCGACCGAAGTCGATCCGGACACCTACGACTACATGAACCAGCACTGCGACGTGCTGATCGTCGGCGCCGGCCCTGCGGGTCTCGCCGCTGCCTTGGCCGCTGCGCGCAGCGGTGCCCGAGTGATTCTTGCTGATGAGCAGGAAGAGTTCGGCGGCAGCCTGCTCGATTCCCGCGAAAGCCTCGACGGCAAACCGGCGATGGACTGGGTCGCCAGTGTCATCACTGAACTGAAGAACACTCCGGACGTGCTGCTGTTGCCGCGCGCTACGGTCAACGGTTACCACGACCACAACTTCCTGACCATTCACGAACGCCTTACCGATCACCTCGGTGACCGCGCGCCAATTGGCCAGGTGCGCCAGCGCATTCACCGTGTTCGCGCCAAGCGTGTCGTGCTGGCGACCGGTGCCTGCGAGCGTCCGCTGGTTTACGGCAACAACGATGTGCCGGGCAACATGCTTGCCGGTGCGGTGTCGACTTACGTGCGCCGTTATGGCGTGGCGCCGGGCAAGAAACTGGTGCTGTCGACCAACAACGATCACGCCTATCGCGTGGCGCTGGACTGGCTCGATGCCAGTCTGCAAGTGGTGGCCATCGCCGATGCGCGCAGCAATCCGCGTGGTGCGCTGGTGGAAGAGGCGCGTGCCAAAGGCATTCGGATTCTCACTGGCAGCGCCGTGATCGAGGCCCGTGGCAGCAAGCGCGTCACCGCTGCTCGCGTTGCTGCGATCGATGTCAAAGCGCACGCCGTGACCAGCCCGGGCGAATGGCTCGACTGCGACGTGATCGCCAGTTCCGGCGGTTACAGCCCGGTGGTTCACTTGGCTTCGCACCTCGGTGGCAAGCCGACCTGGCGCGAAGATATCCTTGGTTTCGTACCGGGCGAAGCTCCGCAGAAACGCGTGTGCGTCGGTGGTATCAACGGCGTTTACGGTCTCGGTGATTCGCTGGCTGACGGTTTTGAAGGGGGCGTGCGCGCTGCCGCTGAAGCCGGTTTCCAGACCGTTGAAGGCGTATTGCCAAAAGCCCTGAGCCGTCACGAAGAACCGACGCTGGCGCTGTTCCAGGTGCCGCATGAAAAGAACACCGCACGGGCGCCGAAGCAATTCGTCGACTTGCAAAACGACGTGACCGCTGCAGCGATCGAACTGGCAACCCGCGAAGGTTTCGAGTCGGTCGAGCACGTCAAACGCTACACCGCGCTCGGTTTCGGCACCGATCAGGGCAAGCTCGGCAACGTCAACGGTCTGGCCATCGCCGCCCGTTCGCTGAACGTGACCATCCCGCAGATGGGCACCACGATGTTCCGTCCGAACTACACGCCGGTGACTTTCGGCGCCGTGGCCGGTCGCCACTGTGGGCATATCTTCGAACCGGTTCGTCACACCGCGCTGCATGCCTGGCATGTGAAGAACGGCGCCGAGTTTGAAGACGTCGGGCAGTGGAAACGTCCATGGTACTTCCCGAAAAACGGCGAAGACCTGCATGCCGCGGTGAAGCGCGAATGCAAAGCCGTGCGCGACAGCGTCGGCCTGCTCGACGCCTCGACCCTCGGCAAGATCGACATTCAAGGCCCGGATGCCCGCGAGTTCCTCAACCGCGTGTACACCAACGCCTGGACCAAACTCGACGTGGGCAAGGCTCGCTACGGTTTGATGTGCAAAGAAGACGGCATGGTCTTCGACGACGGCGTGACGGCGTGCCTGGCCGACAACCATTTCGTCATGACCACCACCACCGGCGGCGCGGCTCGCGTGCTGCAATGGCTGGAGCTGTACCACCAGACCGAATGGCCGGACATGAAGGTTTACTTCACCTCCGTCACCGACCACTGGGCGACCATGACCCTGTCGGGGCCGAACAGCCGCAAGCTGCTTAGCGCCGTGACCGACATTGATCTGAGCAACGAAGCCTTCCCGTTCATGACCTGGAAAGAAGGTCTGGTCGGCGACGTGCCGGCGCGGGTGTTCCGTATCTCGTTCACCGGTGAGCTGTCGTACGAAGTCAACGTCCAGGCCGACTACGCGATGGGCGTGCTGGAGAAAATCGTCGAGGCCGGCAAGCAGTACAACCTGACCCCGTACGGCACTGAAACCATGCACGTGCTGCGTGCCGAGAAGGGTTTCATCATCGTTGGCCAGGACACTGACGGCTCGATGACCCCGGACGACTTGAACATGGGCTGGTGCGTGGGTCGCACCAAACCGTTCTCGTGGATCGGCCAGCGCGGCATGAACCGTGAAGACTGCGTGAAGGATCAGCGTAAGCAACTGGTCGGTCTGAAGCCGATCGATCCGAACGTGTGGCTGCCGGAAGGCGCGCAGTTGGTGTTCAACACCAAGCAGGCGATTCCGATGACCATGGTCGGCCACGTGACCTCCAGCTACGCGCACAACTCCCTCGGTTATTCGTTTGCCATGGGGGTGGTCAAGGGCGGTCTGAAGCGCCTCGGTGAGCGGGTGTTTGCACCGCTGGCCGATGGCAGCGTGATCGAGGCGGAGATTGTTTCTTCGGTGTTCTTCGATCCGAAGGGGGATCGGCAGAATATTTGACACTGATCGTTCCCACGCTCTGCGTGGGAATGCATCCCGGGACGCTCCGCGTCCCAAGAGCGGACGCAGAGCGTCCATGGCGGCATTCCCACGCAGAGCGTGGGAACGATCAAGAATTCAGGAAGGTGCTTTATGACCACAGCCAACGTGTACCAACAACGCCCGACCACCGGCGCCAAGGCCGAGTCGTCGCTGCACCATGCCGACCTCGCCAGTCTGGTCGGCAAGGGTCGCAAGAACGCCGGTGTGATCGTGCGTGAAAAGAAACTCCTCGGTCACCTGACCATTCGTGGCGATGGCCACGATGCCGCGTTCGCCGCTGGCGTGCACAAAGCCCTGGGCATTGAACTGCCTGGCGCTCTGAGCGTGATCGTCAAAGGCGAAACCAGCCTGCAATGGATGGGCCCGGACGAGTGGCTGCTGATCGTGCCAAGCGGTGAAGAGTACGCCGCCGAACAGAAATTGCGTGAAGCGCTGGGCGATCTGCACATCGCGATCGTCAACGTCAGCGGCGGTCAGCAAGTGCTCGAACTCAGCGGGCCGAACGTGCGTCAGGTGTTGATGAAATCGACCAGCTATGACGTGCACCCGAATAATTTTCCGGTGGGTAAAGCGGTCGGCACGGTGTTCGCCAAGTCGCAGCTGATGATTCGGCATACGGCGGAAGACACTTGGGAATTGCTGATTCGGCGCAGTTTTTCGGATTACTGGTGGTTGTGGTTGCAGGATGCTTCGGCTGAGTACGGGTTGAGCGTTCAGGCCTGAAAGATCAAAAGCTACCCCCTCACCCCAGCCCTCTCCCCCAGGGGGGAGAGGGGGAAAGGGAGCAGATTTGTGTAGTTTTCGAGCCTGAGTTCGCCGCGACATTTCAGGTCGGCGTAGCTCGAAACAACACCTCACCCTAGCCCTCTCCCTCTGGGAGAGGGCTAGGGTGAGGGAAAAACCTGACACCCCGCACAAAGAACAGGAGTCACCGCACCATGAGCCGCGCCCCAGACACATGGATTCTGACCGCCGACTGCCCCAGCGTCCTCGGCACCGTGGACGCGGTCACGCGTTTTCTGTTCGAGCAGGGCTGCTACGTCACCGAGCACCATTCGTTCGATGACCGCCTCTCCGGGCGTTTTTTCATTCGCGTGGAATTCCGTCAGCCCGACGGCTTCGACGAACAATCCTTCCGCGCCGGTTTAGCCGAACGCGGCCAGGCCTTCGGCATGATCTTCGAACTGACCGCGCCGAACTACCGGCCAAAAGTGGTGATCATGGTCTCCAAGGCCGATCACTGCCTCAACGACTTGCTCTACCGTCAGCGCATCGGCCAGTTGTCGATGGACGTGGCGGCGGTGGTCTCCAACCATCCGGATCTGAAACCGCTGGCCGACTGGCACCAGATTCCCTACTACCATTTCCCCCTCGACCCCAACGACAAGCCGTCGCAGGAGCGTCAGGTGTGGCAGGTGATCGAAGAGTCCGGCGCTGAACTGGTGATCCTCGCCCGCTATATGCAGGTGCTGTCACCGGAGTTGTGCCGCAAGCTCGATGGCAAGGCGATCAACATTCATCACTCGTTGCTGCCGGGCTTCAAGGGCGCCAAGCCGTACCACCAGGCTTACAACAAAGGCGTGAAACTGGTTGGCGCGACGGCGCATTACATCAATAACGATCTGGATGAAGGGCCGATCATTGCCCAAGGCGTCGAGGCGGTGGATCACAGTCATTACCCCGAGGATCTGATTGCCAAGGGGCGCGATATTGAAGGCCTGACGTTGGCGCGGGCGGTTGGGTATCACATTGAGAGACGGGTGTTTTTGAACGCCAATAGAACCGTCGTTCTTTAGATCGCTTTCGCGAGCAGGCTCACTCCTACAAGGGGTACGCATTCCAATGTAGGAGTGAGCCTGCTCGCGATAGGGCCATAACAAGCAACGCAAAACCAACAAGCAATAACCCGAGCACTTAACGCGCTGCCTGCCTGGGCAACGCGGTTCCATAAAAACAACAGCGAGGTGAAAGCATGTCTGGCAATCGTGGTGTGGTGTATCTCGGCGCTGGCAAGGTCGAAGTACAGAAAATCGACTATCCGAAAATGCAGGACCCGCGCGGTCGCAAGATCGAGCACGGGGTCATTCTCAAAGTGGTTTCCACCAATATCTGCGGCTCCGACCAACACATGGTGCGCGGCCGTACCACGGCGCAGACCGGTCTGGTGCTGGGTCACGAGATCACCGGCGAGGTGATCGAAAAAGGCTCCGACGTCGAAAACCTGAAAATCGGCGACCTGGTCTCCGTACCGTTCAACGTGGCTTGTGGGCGCTGCCGTTCCTGCAAGGAGCAACACACAGGCGTGTGCCTGACCGTTAACCCCGCCCGTGCTGGCGGCGCTTACGGTTACGTCGACATGGGCGACTGGACCGGCGGCCAGGCTGAGTACGTGCTGGTGCCGTACGCCGACTTCAACTTGCTGAAACTGCCGGATCGCGACAAGGCCATGGAGAAAATCCGCGACCTGACCTGCCTCTCCGACATTCTGCCGACCGGTTACCACGGCGCAGTCACCGCAGGCGTTGGCCCTGGCAGCACCGTGTACATTGCCGGCGCTGGCCCGGTCGGCCTGGCCGCCGCTGCCTCTGCGCGTTTACTCGGTGCGGCGGTGGTGATCGTCGGCGACGTCAACACCATCCGCCTGGCTCACGCCAAATCCCAGGGTTTTGAAATCGTCGATCTGTCCAAGGACACGCCGCTGCACGAACAGATCGCCGCACTGCTGGGCGAGCCGGAAGTGGATTGCGCAGTCGACTGCGTCGGCTTCGAAGCGCGCGGCCACGGCCACGACGGCGTCAAAGCCGAAGCGCCGGCCACCGTGCTCAACTCGTTGATGGGCGTGGTGCGTGTGGCCGGCAAGATCGGTATCCCTGGCCTGTACGTCACCGAAGATCCGGGTGCCGTCGACGCCGCCGCGAAAATGGGCAGCTTGAGCATTCGCTTCGGTCTGGGCTGGGCCAAGTCCCACAGCTTCCACACCGGCCAGACCCCGGTGATGAAGTACAACCGCCAACTGATGCAGGCGATCATGTGGGATCGCATCAACATTGCCGAAGTGGTAGGCGTGCAGGTGATCAGTCTGGATCAGGCGCCGGAAGGGTATGGCGAGTTCGATGCGGGCGTGCCGAAGAAGTTTGTGATTGATCCGCATAAGTTGTTTAGTGCGGCGTAAGGCTTAAGCGCAATACAAAACGGCGACCTCAGGGTCGCCGTTTTTTGTTGCAAGCCCAGGTCAAAAGCTACCCTCATCGGCACGCCGCCCGCCCAGCCCTCTCCCGGAGGGAGAGGGGGCCGACCGAGGTGTCTTGCGTCGTACATCGACCTGAAAGATCGAGTCGACTATGGATTCAACGCAAGTCTTTCACGTCGGCGTATTACGTCAATATCCCACGGTCAGTCCCCTCTCCCTCTGGGAGAGGGCTAGGGTGAGGGGCTTTGCTTTACAGCGCCGCCAGCGCCCCTTGATACAGAACCGGCCCAGTCGGCTGCCCAGTCGGCGAGCCACCTTTAGGTTCCAGACTGACCGCCAGCGCAATCGGTTTACCGATCAACGCTTTCTGCACCTCGCTCAGCTCAACCTTGCCTTTGCCCCCCGCCGGAATGACCCCAAGCGAGATCGGTTTGCCGTCAGCCGGAATCGCCCACAGTTCCAGGCTGCGATCCGCATCAACCGCCGCCAGCGTCAGCGGCTCGACCTGCAGATAATCCGCATGCGCCTCGACCTTCAGCGCCGGTTGCGCATCAGCGGTCAACAGGGTGGCGCGGTAGCGAGCGTCGTCACGGTTATACAGCGAGCCGAGGAACACCAGCACGGCGATGGAACAGATGGCTGCCGTGAGTCGTAGCCAGTTCCAGAGTGGTCGTTTCTCAGGGACATGCAGCACCTGCGGTTCGATTCGCGCGGTGATGCCTTGCCAGACGCGGTCGGGCACTGGATGGTCGGGCAGGGATTCGGTGAGATTCACCAGTGCTTCCTGCCATTGCGCCACTTCAGCTCTCAACGCAGCGTCGTCCAGCAGCAATTGCTCAAACCGCCGCCGCGCAGGCGCAGCCATCAACCCGATCGCGTAATCGGCAGCCAGGGCGCGGCGCAGGGCAGGGGTCTGGTAGTTCATGATTCAAGGCACCGGCGCAGACGTTCCAGGCCACGGCGGATCCACGATTTCACCGTTCCCAGTGGCGTGGCCAGGTGTTCAGCGAGTTCCGTGCACGACAATCCCTGAAAGTAGGCCACGGTGATCGATTGGCGCTGCATGCTTTCAAGGGTGTCCAGACAGCGGTTCAACGTCTGAGCCTCGCGGGCGCTGTTCAACTGATCATGCGCTGAAGGACTTTCGTCCGGCAGCGCGTCCTGTTCGAGATCCGTCAGTGGCCGGTCGCGGTGTTTGCGCAACTGGTCGATGGCTTGATTGCGGGTGATGTTGATCATCCAGGTCAGCGGTGCTGACAGGTGCGCTTCGTAGCGCGAGGCGTTGTTCCAGATGCGCACGAAGGCTTCCTGCAGCACTTCTTCGGCCAGATCCGCGCGGCCCATGAAGCGCAGGGCGACGCCGTGCAAGCGCGGGCCGACGCTGCGATAGAGCGTTTCGAAGGCGCGACGATCGCCCAGTGAACACTGGGCCAACAGCTGTCGCAGCTGATCGGTGTCGGCGATGGAAATGACGACTCTCCAGGCAAAGGTCGGGCGACGAGGGCGAGACTCGGACTGTTCACAGGCTAGTTCAGCGACAGCAGTTGTGCCATTCATCGCGAGGGTGTCCGGGATTTCACGTTTTATATACGCAGGCCGGATGAAAATGGATGCGCCGCGCCGGAACATGCCGGCGGATACCCGGTCAAACCGGCAGTTTCGCTGCCCGTTCAACGGGTGGTTTTCACAGCGCAAGAGGATGTCTGAATGAAGATTTCACGCGGTATTGCCTTGGCTTCACTGATGACCCTTGCGGCCAGCCCGGTGTTCGCCGGTTTCAGTCTGGACGACGTGACCAAGGCGGCTTCGAGCATGCAGGGTGGCAATGCTGCCACCGCCGCCGCGCCGACCTCGGAGACCGCCGGTCTGCTGCAAGCCGTTACCGGTCTGGGTGTGACGCCGCAGCAAGCCGTCGGTGGCACCAGCGCCATGCTTGGCCTGGCCAAGAACCAATTGAGCAGTACCGACTACTCGCAACTGGCCAAAGAAGTGCCGGGCATCGACAAGCTGTCGGGCGGTAGCGGCAATCTGGCGGCGTTGAGCGGATTGCTCGGCTCGTCGGGCAAATCCGCCGGTCTGGAAAACGCGCTGGGCAACGTGAAGAACACCAGCGACCTGAACAACGCTTTCGGCGCCTTGGGGATGGACAGTGGCATGGTCGGCCAGTTTGCCCCGGTGCTGCTCAAGTATCTGGGTGATCAAGGCGTCGGCGGCCCGTTGCTGCAAAGCCTGGGCAGCATCTGGGGCGCCGGCACCGGTAGCTGAGTCAACGGCGCTCGCTGCGCAGTTCGGCGATGCGCTGATCCTTCTCGTTCCAGAGCTGGTTGACCCAGCTCTGGACGGTCTGGCGAAACGCCGGATCATTCTCGTAATCACCCTGCCACAGCGCCGGGTCGAGTTCGCGGGTCTTGATGTCGATGATGACTCTCGGCACGTTGCCGCTGATCAAATCCCAGAACCCCGGGATTTTCGCCTGTGGATAAACCACGGTGACGTCGAGAATTGCATCCAGCTGTTCACCCATTGCCGCCAACACAAACGCCACGCCGCCGGCCTTGGGCTTGAGCAAATGGCTGAACGGTGATTGCTGCTCGGCGCTTTTCGCCGCTGTATAGCGCGTGCCTTCCAGATAATTCACCACGGTTACCGGCTGACGCTTGAACAGCTCGCACGCCTGTTTGGTGATTTCCAGATCCTTGCCGGCCAGCTCAGGGTGCTTCGCCAGAAAGGCTTTGGTGTAGCGCTTCATGAACGGGTAATCCAGCGCCCACCACGCCAGCCCCAGAAACGGTACCCAGATCAGTTCTTTCTTGAGGAAGAATTTGAAGAACGGCGTGCGCCGGTTGAGGGTCTGGATCAGCGCCGGAATATCGACCCACGACTGGTGGTTGCTGACCACCAGATACGAAGTGTCACCGCGCAAATCTTCGCCACCGCGAATGTCCCACTGGGTGGGGATGCACAGGCGGAAAATCAGCTTGTCGATTTCCGCCCAGGTCTCGGCGATCCACATCACCGCGCCCGACGCATAGTCACGCCAGCGGCCGGGCGCGACCAGTTTGAGCAGGGCAAACACCAGCAACGGCCCGATCAGGATCAGGGTGTTGAGCAACAGCAGCAGGGTGACGAAACAGCCGGTGAGCAGGCGGCGCATAAGCAACTCTTTGCAAACGGATGGGCGCGCCATGATAAGCAGCTTCGCGCGGCAGGCCAAATCGGCGGTGACGAATGTTTCACTTTAGTCGCGTTAACCTGATCGTTCCCACGCTCTGCGTGGTAACGCCGCCCGGGACGCTCCGCGTCCCTGTGACGCAGAGCGTCACTGGATGCATACCCACGCAGAGCGTGGGAACGATCAAGCGCGCAACGGTCTAAAATCCCGTTGCCCAACCTCTCAAGGAAGCCCCTTACGTGAAATCCCTCCTTGCACTGTTTGCCCTCGTCGCCCTGCCAGTCATGGCCGCTGAGCCGACCCTGTACGGGCGCTATGAATACATCGCGTTGCCGGAAATCGGCGGTGAAGTGCTCAAGGCCAAAATGGACACCGGCGCGCTGACCGCTTCGCTGTCGGCCAAGGACATCGAAACCTTCACCCGCGATGGCGATGAATGGGTACGGTTCCGCCTCGGTACCAAAGACGCCAGCAACAAGGTCTACGAACACAAGGTCGCGCGCATCAGCAAGATCAAGAGCCGCTCGGATGAAGAAGACGAGGGCGAAAGCACCGAAGTCGCCAAGCGTCCGGTGGTCGATCTGGAGCTGTGCCTGGGTAACGTCAAGCGTACTGTCGAGGTCAACCTGACCGACCGCAGCAACTTCAACTACCCGCTGCTGATCGGTGCCAAGGCCTTGCGTGAATTCGGCGCGGCCGTGAACCCGGCGCGGCGCTTCACCGCTGACAAACCGGACTGCTGAACCAAGTGGTCTCATTGACGTAACGTCAGGCTTGGGGCACCGTTCGCGCACTTAACCACGGGCTCGGACGCCATGCCTCATATCCTGATTGTCGAAGACGAAGCGGCGATTGCCGACACGCTGATTTTTGCCTTGCAGGGTGAGGGCTTCGCCACCACGTGGCTGAGCCTCGGCGCGGCGGCGCTGGAACATCAGCGGCAGACCCCAGCCGATCTGATCATCCTCGACATCGGCCTGCCGGACATCAGCGGCTTCGAGACCTGCAAACAGCTGCGGCGCTTCAGCGACGTGCCGGTGCTGTTCCTCAGCGCCCGCGATGCCGAGATTGATCGCGTGGTCGGGCTGGAGATCGGCGCCGACGACTACGTGGTCAAGCCGTTCAGCCCACGTGAAGTCGCGGCGCGAGTGAAGGCCATCCTTAAACGCATGGCGCCGCGTCCAGTCATTGAAGCCTCTTCGGCGCTGTTTCGCATCGATCCCGAGCGGATTCAAATCACTTATCGCGGCCAGACGTTAAGCCTGACCCGCCACGAATTCCGCCTGTTGCAATGCCTGCTCGAACAACCCGAACGGGTGTTCAGCCGTGAGCAATTGCTTGATGCGCTGGGCGTCGCTGCCGACGCCGGCTACGAGCGCAGCATCGACAGCCACATCAAAAGCGTACGCGCCAAACTGCGTCTGGTGCGCGCCGACGCCGAGCCGATCCAGACCCATCGCGGCCTCGGCTACAGCTACAGCCCGGGGCATAGCTGATGTCACTGGGGCTGCGGATTTTTCTGGTGTATGTGCTGTTTGTCGGCCTCACCGGCTATTTTGTGCTCAACACGGTGATGGAAGAAATCCGCCCCGGCGTGCGTCAGTCCACCGAAGAAACCCTGGTCGATACCGCCAACCTGATGGCGGAAATCCTCCGTGATGATTTCAAGGCCGGCACGCTCAGTGAGAACCGCTGGCCCGAGTTGCTGCGCGCCTATGGCGAGCGCCAGCCGCAAGCGACCATTTGGGGTTTGCCGAAAAATCAGGTCAACCATCGCATCTACGTCACCGATGCCAAAGGAATAGTCGTGCTCGACTCCAGTGGCGTTGCGGTCGGTCAGGATTACTCGCGCTGGAACGACGTCTACCTGACCCTGCGCGGTGAGTACGGCGCCCGTTCGAGCCGCAGCGATGCGGATGACGCGAGCTCTTCAGTCATGCATGTCGGCGCGCCGATTCGCGACAACGGCCAGATCATCGGTGTGGTCACTGTGGCCAAACCCAACAGTTCATTGCAGCCCTATGTGGATCGTACCGAACGGCGTCTGCTGTTTTACGGCGCCGGTTTGATTGGTTTAGGTCTGTTGTTTGGCGCGTTGCTGTCGTGGTGGTTGAGCCGCGCGCTGCACCGTTTGACCGGTTATGCCCAGGCGGTGAGCGAAGGCCGGCGGGTGGAAGTGCCGCACTATCGCGGTGGCGAGCTGGAACAACTGGCTAACGCTGTGGAACAGATGCGCACGCAGCTGGAAGGCAAGGCTTACGTCGAGCGCTACGTGCACACGCTGACCCATGAATTGAAAAGCCCGCTGGCGGCAATTCGTGGCGCCGCGGAGTTGCTGCAAGGGGACATGCCAGCGGTTCAGCGACTGCGCTTCGTCGGCAACATCGACAGCGAGAGTGCGCGGATGCAGCAACTGATCGAGCGGTTGTTGAATCTGGCGCAGGTGGAACAGCGCCAGGGTCTTGAAGAGCGGGTCGCCGTGCCTTTGGCTGTGTTGGTCAATGAGTTGCTGCAAGGGCAAGCGGCGCGGATTGAAGGTAAGCAGTTGCGCATCGAACAGACCATTGCGGCGGATCTGCTGTTGATTGGCGAGCCGTTTTTGCTGCGTCAGGCGTTGGGTAATCTGCTGGAAAATGCGCTGGATTTCACCCCGCGTCAGGGCTTGTTGCGCTTCAGTGCCCAGCGCGAAGAGGAGCAGATGGTTTACCGACTCTTCAATGAAACCGCGCCGATTCCTGACTACGCTTTGCCGCGTTTGACCGAGCGCTTCTACTCATTGCCGCGACCGGACAGTGGACGCAAAAGCACCGGGTTGGGGCTTAACTTTGTTGAAGAAGTGGTCAAGTTGCATGGTGGGGCGATGCAGATTCGCAATGTCGAGAACGGTGTGGAAGTGACATTGCGCCTGTCTTGATACCGAGGCGCGGCTATCGCGAGCAGGCTCACTCCTACAGGGGAACGCATTCCAAAATGTAGGAGTGAGCCTGCTCGCGAAGGGGCCAGTGAAGTCTCCACACAATCTCCATATTCCCCCCACATTCCCCTCATACAGCACCACCAGACTCTCCCCATCCAAACAGGGAGAGTCCCATGAACAAGAATCTGACCATCAAGCTCGGCGCCATCGCCGTGCTGATCCTGCTGTTGCTGATCCCGCTGCTGATGATCGACGGCGTCATCGACGAGCGCCAACAGCTGCGCGACGGTGTGCTCGAAGACATTGCCCGCAGCTCCAGCTACAGCCAGCAACTGAGCGGGCCGGTGATGGTGGTGCCGTATCGCAAAGTGATTCACAACTGGAAAACCAACGACAAAACCAACCAACGCTACGACGAGCCAAGCGAAGAGCGCGGCCGTTTGTACTTCCTGCCGGAACGATTTGAACTCGACGGCCAGGTGCAAACCGAACTGCGTGCACGAGGCATTTATGAAGCACGGTTGTTCCACGCCGATAACCGTATCAACGGCCATTTCTCATTGCCGGCGCAATTGGGCATCAAGGAAGACTTCAGCGACTACCAGTTCGATGCACCGTTTCTCGCGGTCGGTATCAGCGATATTCGCGGTATCGAAAATGCGCTGAAACTCGAGCTCGATGGCCAGCGCCTCGATTTCGTTCCGGGTACGCAAGTCGGTTGGCTCGGTGAAGGTGTGCGAGTGACGTTGCCGCTGCTCGACACCAGTAAAACCACAGAGTTGAGCTTCGGTTTTGATTTGCGCCTGCAAGGCACCGGTTCGTTGCAGGTGCTGCCGGTGGGCAAGAGCAGCAGCGTCAGCCTCACTGCGAATTGGCCGCATCCAAGTTTCATTGGCAACTTCCTGCCGGGCAAACGTGAGATCAACGATCAGGGTTTCAGTGCCGATTGGCAGACCACGTTTTTCTCCACCAACCTGCTGGATGCCATGAGCCGCTGCGTCAGCAGCAATGATTGCGAGGCATTCAACGGCCGCAGCTTTGGCGTGAGCTTCATCGATCCGGTGGATCAGTACCTGAAGAGCGATCGGGCGATCAAATATGCGCTGCTGTTCATCGTCCTGACGTTCGCCGGTTTTTTCCTGTTCGAAGTACTCAAGAGCCTGGCCGTGCACCCGGTGCAATACGCATTGGTTGGCGTGGCGTTGGCGTTCTTTTATCTGTTGTTGCTGTCGCTGTCTGAGCACATCGGTTTTGCCCAGGCGTATCTGTTGTCGGCCAGTGCCTGTGTGTTGTTGATCGGGTTTTATGTCTGCCATGTGTTGCGCAGTGTGCGCCACGGTTTGAGTTTTTCGGCGGGGCTGGCGGCGTTGTATGGCCTGCTCTATGGCTTGCTGAGCGCCGAGGATTACGCGTTGTTGATGGGCTCGTTGTTGCTGTTCGGTCTGCTTGGTGTGTTCATGGTGCTGACGCGCAAACTGGACTGGTACGGCATTGGGCAGAAGCCGGGCAAACCGTTGGAGTTTGATGTGGGGGCGATGCAATGAGCGGGTTGCGTGAAGATCAGCGGGAGGTAGAGGTTTTGGTGACACTGATTTTTGCAGCGCTGCCGCCGGAACCGAGGTGGTGCATT
Organism: Pseudomonas sp. AIG; assembly: GCF_977020205.1. Lineage (NCBI taxonomy): Bacteria > Pseudomonadati > Pseudomonadota > Gammaproteobacteria > Pseudomonadales > Pseudomonadaceae > Pseudomonas > Pseudomonas sp. AIG. The sequence continues at coordinate 66,498 of NZ_CDROCK010000016.1, forward strand.
CGCGAGCAGGCTCGCTCCCACAGGATTGGTGTTGGAACAGAGATTTGTGCCATACCCAAAAACAACGTGGGAGCGAGCCTGCTCGCGAAGAGGCCGGAACAGGCGACGCCGATTTAAGGCTTGGGCATCGTGGCGATCATGGACGGTCGCTGACTCACTTCAAAGAACCAGTTGGCCAGTTGCGGATTGGTGTCACGCCAGCCCAGGTCCGGGAAGCGCAAATCGAGATAACCCAAGGCACAGGCCACGCTGATCGCCGCCACATCGAAATGGCTGGTCAGCTCGGCAATGGCATCCTTTTCCAACACAGCGAGGGCGCGGCGGATCTTGTCGCGCTGCGCTTCGAGCCATTCGTCCCAATGTTTTTCCGGCGCGCGCAAGGCCAGCTCATAACGCACCATCACCGAGGCATCCATGATCCCGTCGGCCATCGACGCCAGGGTCAGACGCCGCCAGCGTGCTGTGCCTTCACGCGGGATCAGCGGGTTGCCGACGTGCTGCTGGTCGAGGTAATCGAGGATGACGCGGCTGTCATGGATGACATTGCCGTCGGCCAGACGCAGCGCGGGGATCTTGCCCAGCGGGTTGTCGTCGTTGAGCTCGGCGCTCGGGCTGACCGGGCTGAGCACACACTCTTGCAGCGCGACGCGATCCTGCTGACCGGTCTCGTGCAGCAATACCATCACTTTGCGCACGAACGGGGAGAGCGTGTTGTGGTACAGGGTCATGCTGGGGGCGGACATTGGCAAACCTCGGTGATCATCGAAGAGCAGGTGGTTAGCCTAGCCAGATGCGGCGAGGCTGGCGAGAAATTGATGGTGTAATTACTGCCGCCTTCGCGAGCAAGCTCGCTCCCACAGGGGAGCGCATTTCAAATGTGGGAGCGAGCTTGCTCGCGAAGGGGCCATCCCAGGCAGCGCAGACTTCACCCGCGCAGCAGCAATCCCCTGACCGCCAGAAATGCCGGGACACCCAGCCCGACCCAGCTCAACGCATCCCAAATCCCATCCCCCAACAACGCCGCAAACAACCCCGCCGCACTGAGCAATGCAATCACGATCGGTGTGCTGAACACTTTCCAGAAATTCGATTGCCGCGGCTTCATGCAGACACCTCCGCCGTTTCCGGCACAGGCTTCACCGCTTTGCGCCGCACCAGCCACAGATACACGCCGCTGCCGAGCACAATGATCGTCAGCACATCGAGCGTGGCCCAGAGAATCTTCATCGGCATGCCGCCGTAGTCACCGAAGTGCAGCGGTTGCGACATGCCCATGGCGTCCATGTACCACGGCCGTTCGGCCACGGCGGTGACCTGCAGCGTGGTGGCATCGATCAGCACCGGCGTCAGCAAATGTGAGGTCAGGTGCGTGCCGCCCTTCATGAACACCGAGTAATGGTGTTCGCTGGAAAAACGTGTGCCGGGGAAGGCAATGAAATCCGGCTTCATCCCCGGTGCCACTTCGGCGGCGATATCGAGCAAACGTGTGGCCGGCGCCAGATGCGTCAGCGGCGGCGCATCGCGGTAAGGTTCGATCAGCGCAGTCAGGGCGTCGTTGCGCCAAGCGGCGATCAGCAGGTCGGCGCAAGCGCTGATCACGCCAGTCACGCCGACCACCAGCGCCCAGGTCAACGTGACCACGCCGATCAGGTTATGCAGGTCGAGCCAGCGCAAACGGGTGGATTTGTCCTGACGCACCGTGCCGAACTTCAAACGGCGCATGAACGGCAGGTACAGCACCGTCCCGGACACGATGGCCACGACAAACAGCAATCCCATGAACGCCAGCAACAACTTGCCCGGCAGCCCGGCGAACATGTCGACGTGCAGGCGCAGGATGAACAGCATCAAACCGCCGTTGGCCGACGGGGTTTCCAGCGCTTCACCGGTACGCGCGTCGAGCATGAAGGTGTGCGACGAGTTCGGTTCGGTGCCGGCGGTTTTCGCCATGATCGTCAGCACGGCATTCGGCTCATCGTCGTCGAAACCGAAGTACTGCACGACGTCATCGGGGCGATGCTTTTCGGCGGCCTCGACCAGTTGCGCCAGATTCAGGCGTGGCGTGTCAGCGGGCATCTCGCGCACTTGCGGCGCATCGCCAAGCAGGTGCTCGATCTCGTGATGAAAGATCAGCGGCAAACCGGTCAGTGCCAGCATCAGCAAAAACACGGTGCAGACCAGGCTGGTCCAGGTGTGCACGAACGACCAGCGGCGGATTGTTTTACTTTTCATTTCATGACCTTCAAAAACACCAAAGCCGTCCACGAGGGACGGCCTGGTCACAGGGCCTGTTTCAGCTCAGTTGCTTACCACTTGTAAGTGGCGCTGGCGACGACGCTGCGCTGGTCGCCGTAGTAGCAGTAGAAGCTGTCGCAGGTGGAAATGTAGTCCTTGTCGAACAGGTTGGTCGCGTTGAGTGCCAGCGACGCGCCTTTGAGGCTATTGTCCAGACGGCCGAGGTCGTAATGCACGCTCGCGTCGAATACGGTGTAGGCGTCCGCCTTGCCCAGCCAGGTGTTGGCTTTGTCGCCGTAGGTGTTGCCGGTGTACCGCACGCCGCCGCCAATGCCGAAGCCGTCGAGGACGCCGGTGTGCCAGGTGTAATCGGTCCACAGCGACGCTTGCTGGTTCGGCATCAGTTGCAGGCGATTGCCTTTGTCGACGCCGTTCTGCACTTCCGATTTGGCCAGGGTGTAGGCGGCGATGACTTTGAGGTTGTCGGTCACATCGGATACTGCTTCCAGCTCCAGGCCTTTGACTTTCACTTCGCCGGTCTGGCTGGTGATCGAGACGTTATTGACGAAGGTGTTGACCGAGACGTTCTTCTGAGTGAGGTCGTACACGGCGGCGGTCAGCAGGGTTTTGCTGCCCGGTGGCTGGTACTTGATGCCCAGTTCCCACTGCTTGCCTTCGGTCGGCTTGAGCGAGCCGGTCGAGGTGGCGTCGGCGCCCGTGGTCGGCTGGAAGGATTCGGCGTACGACAGGTACGGCACGAAACCGTTGTCGAACACGTAGCTGAGCGCTGCGTTGCCGCTGAAGGCCTTGTCGCGCTGGGTGTTGGTCGCATCGCCCTTGTTGATGAATTGGGTGCTGGTGTGCACCCAGTCTTCACGGCCGCCGAGGGTCAGGCGCCACTGGTCGAGGGCCATCTGGTCCTGGATGTACAGGCCAGTCTGGTAGGTCTTTTGGTTGTAATCGTAAAACGCCGTCGAGCGCGCCGGGCGCACGATCGGCTGACCGTAGATCGGCGTGATGACGTTGGTGGTCAGGCCGTCACCGAAGATCGAGGTGTAGTTGGTGTTGCTGCGCTGGTGATCAAGGCCCAGCAGCAGGGTGTGGCGGATGTCGCCGGTGGCGAAGTCGGCCTGGAAATTGTTATCCACGGCGAACTGGCTGATGTCTTCGTCGACGCTGGTGCTGGTGCGGTTTACGTTGCCCTGATCGTCAACTTGCGCGAAGGGGTAAGAGCCCGGCGTCAGCGACTGGAACGACAGATCCGACTTGGTGTAACGCAGGTTCTGCTTGAACTGCCAGACATCGTTCAGGCGATGTTCGAAGGCATAACCCAGCGCGTAGTAGGTGCGGTCGTAATACTCCCAGTCCGGATCACCCAGATTCTTGTGATGGGAGATATCGCCGAACGGTGACTTGATCTTGGTGCCTTGCACCGGCAGAAACTGGCTGGTGATGCCGGTATCGTCGCGGGTGAACTGGCTCAGCAGGGTGAGCTTGGTGTCGTCGTCGATGTTCCAGGTCAGGCTCGGCGCGATGTTGTAGCGCTTGTTGTCGACGTGATCGACCTGCGTGCCGCTGTCGCGCACCACACCGCTGAGGCCGTAGAGAAACTGGCCGGCGTCATCGATCTTGCCGGTGCTGGCGAAGTTGATCTGGCGGTGGTTGTCGCTGCCGTACTGCAGCTGGATTTCGTTGCTGGCTTCAGCACTTGGGCGACGGCTGACCATGTCCAGCAGGCCGCCCGGCGGGGTCTGGCCGTAAACCGAAGAGGCCGGGCCGCGCAGCAGGGCGAGACGGTCGAGGTTCCAGGTTTCCTGTTTCGGGTTGGCGTAAACGCCTTTCGGCAGGGGCAGGCCGTCGAGGAACTGGGTCGGTTCGAAACCACGGACACGCAGCCAGTCGGCGCGGGTGTCGCTGCCGTAGCTGCTGGCGGTGATGCCCGGCATGTAGCGCACGGCATCGTCGAGGCTGTGCACGCTGCGGTCGTCCATTTGCTGGCGAGTGGCGACGGAGATCGAACGCGGTGCTTCGACCAGCGCGGTGTCGGTCTTGGTGCCGGCGGCGGTGCGGGTGGCGGTGTAGCCTTCGACCGGTCCCCAGGCGCTTTCGAGGTTTTCCACGCCGATGACCGAAGTTTCCGGCAGCGCCATCACACCTTCAGGCACGGCAACCAGGGTGTAAGTGCCAGTGCTGCTTTGTTCCAGTTGCAGACCGGTGCCACGCAGTGCCGCGCGCAGGGCGCCAGTTGCATCGAATTGGCCGCTTACCGGCGCCGAAGTCTTGCCCGCTGCCAGCGACGGATTCAGCGACAGGGCAATGCCGCCCTGGCTGGCGATCTGGTTGAGGGTGGTCGACAGGGGCGCCGCCGGCAGGTTGTAGGCGCGCACGCTGGACGCTTGTTCAGCGGCGAGCAACGGACTGCTGATCAGCGGGGCGCTGAGCGCAATGGCGACAGCCAGCAGACTGGGGCGCAACAAGGTGTCTAGCGAACGGGACATACGGCGGCTCCTGAATGGAAATATTTCTCAATTGCCTGTGTGCCGGATGAAAAGCAGAAAGTGATAGGGCTGGATGAAAATAATTTCGATTAACTGGAAAACAGCCACATTTCTGCGGGCTTGATCGTTCCCACGCTCGGCGTGGGAATGCCTCAATGGACGCTCCGCGTCCGCTTCGGCAGGGACGCAGAGCGTCCCGGGCTGCATTCCCACGCAGAGCGTGGGAACGATCAGGTCAAGGGGAGGAGGGCTCAGCCTTAGCGACAGTGACCCAATACGGCGTATGCCGCTCGATCTGCACCGGCAGGGTCGGCAGCAGCGCGCTCAAGGCTTTATCGGTGTCATGCAGCGGGAAACTGCCGGTAATCCGCAGATCCGCCACTTCTGGCGCCACGCCCAGATGCCCGCGCCGATAACGCCCCAGCTCATGCACCAGATCGCCGAGTCGTGCGTTATCGACCACCAGCATGCCGCGGGTCCAGGCATCGGCGCCGGGATTGAGCGCGACAATTGAATCGAGCCCGTCGCTGCGCATGAACACCTGTTGGCCTTCATGGAGAATCTGTTCTTCGGGATTCGTTTGCGCATGGGCGGCCACGGCCGACTGCAACACGCTCAGGCGCGTGCCTTGGTCTTCACGCTTGACCAAAAACCGCGTACCCAGGGCGCGCATGCTGCCTTCGCGGGTTTCGACGATAAAGGGCCGCGCATCGCCATGACCGGTTTCAACCAGAATCTCGCCTTCCTGCAACACGATCAGCCGGCGCTTCTCATCGAAACGCACGTCCACCGCACTGTGGGTATTGAGATTCAGCACCGTGCCGTCAGCCAGGCGCACGGTGCGCTGTTCGCCCGTAGCAGTGCGTTGATCGGCGAGCCAGTAATCCAGCGGCAAAAACCGTTCACTGGCAAACAGCCCCACACCGACCAGCACCACAACGCTGGCCAGCCCACTGCCGAGCTTGCGTACACGCCGGCGAATGCCTTCGCGCGACTGCAGCAAGGCACCGCGCGCCGGCCCTTTGGCCACGCTGAAACGTTGATCGAGCATGCCCAACTGGCGCCAGGCGCGGGCGTGTTCTTCATGAGCCGCATGCCATTTGGCGAACTCTTCGCGCTCCAGCGGGCTGCTCGAGTCGAGGGTCAGTTGCCAGGCAATCGCCGCGTCCAGCACATGCGCCGGCACCGGTCGGGAACTGGCCGGGCTCACGTCGGCTCACCGTACAGCGCGATGTAGCACTGGCGAATGCCTTGCGCTAGGTACTGGCGCACGCGCGGCACCGAGACGCCGAGTTTGGCGGCGATCTCGGCATGGCTGAGACCATCGAGGCGGTTATAAAGGAAAGCGGCACGGGCCTTGGTCGACAGTTTGCCGAGCAAGCGGTCGATGGCTTTGAGGTCTTCGAGGATCATTTGCTGTTCTTCCACCGACGGTTGCTCGCCTTCGGGGATCAGCATCAATTCGGTGAGGTAGGCCTGTTCCAGCGCCGCGCGGCGAAAGTAGTCGAACAGCAGGCCTTTGGCGATCGCCACCAGAAAGGCGCGCGGCTCGCGGGGTGTCAGCATTTCGTCGCGACCGAGTAGACGCACGAAGGTGTCCTGACTCAGGTCTTCGGCGCGCTGCGGGCACGCCACATTGCGTCGCAGCCATGCCAGCAGCCAGCCGCGATGGTCGCGATACATCGCACCGACGAGCTCACTGTGAGGACTTGGGACTGACGACACCGGACATCACCGATTGGGAAATGTTAACTAACGCGAATTGTTCGCGATTGTGGCAGAGGTGGGAATGGTTAGCAATTGGCCACTGGTCAGGTGGGCGTTGAAGGCAAACCCTCACCCTAGCCCTCTCCCAGAGGGAGAGGGGACCGATTGGGGGATATTCTGGAGGTACACCGACCTGAACGATTTTCAGCGAATCCTCAATCGACTCGGTCTTTCAGGTCGATGTGAGGCTTCAGACACCACGTTCGGCCCCCTCTCCCTCCGGGAGAGGGCTGGGGTGAGGGTGCTTCTAAAAAGAAGGCGCCTGCTGCCTACGCTTCCACTGACTCAACCGCTGCTGCAAATTCAAAGGACTATGAATCTGCTGCCCACGCGCCCGGCTGAACAGAATCAACGCCAGTTCCGCCGTCGCCAGCGCATCGGCACTCGCGTTATGCCGCTCGAACACCTCAAGCTTGAACCACTCAATCCACTCATCCAGCCCTGCCTCACGGATCTGCGCCTGCGGGCAAACCAGCGGGGCGATGTCCGCGACATCGAGAAACACCTGCTGCAGCTTATGCCCCAGATGTTCCTTTAATGCGCGCCCGAGCATGTGCTGATCGAACGGCGCATGAAACGCCAGCACCGGACTGTCGCCGATAAATTCCATGAGCTCCAGCAACGCTTCGGCTGGTTCGCTGCCAGCGGCAATCGCGTTCGGCCCCAACCCATGAATCAATACGCTGGGGCTGATCTTCAATTCGCGGCACTGCAACGTGCGTTCGAATTGCTGACTGAAATCGATCGCGCCATCCTCGATCACCACCGCGCCAATCGACAGTACACGATCCTTGTTCAGGTTCAGTCCGGTGGTTTCCAGATCCAGCACCACCCAACGCTGTTCGCGCAGTGTGCATTCGCCTAACTGTGTAATCGTCGGCAACTGAGCCAGACGCTGCTGCAAATCCACCGGCACCACCGCACTCGCCGGACGCAGCCACGAAAACAGACTCATAGCTGATACCGCAACGTCAGGCTGCTTTGCAGGCGTTGAGCCTGTCGCAACGATTCACGCAGGATACGCCGGTCCAGATGATTGAGGCTGTCGGGATCGACGCGGTTGGAGTAGGGCAGGTTCTCCCGCGTCTGCAGTTGATGCTGCTGCATGCGCGTTTGCTGAATGAAGTGATACGCCTCTTCATACGCCGCGCCATCCAGTCGCTCGATGACTTCTTTCTCGACCAACTGACGGAAGCGTTCGAGGGTGTTGTTGGCGTCGATGCCGTTGGCCAGCGCCAGCAATCGCGCGCCATCCACGAACGGCGTCAGACCCTGCACCTTGAGGTCCAGCGTGGCTTTCTCGCCATTTTTACGCGCCAGCACAAACTCGCGGAAACGCCCCACCGGTGGACGGTTGCGCAGGGCGTTCTCGGCCATCATGCGCTGGAACAAACGGTTATCGCCGACCTGATCGAGGATGCCCCGGCGCAGTTGCTCGCAGCTTTTTTCATCGCCCCAGACCACGCGCAAATCAAAATAAATACTCGAGCCGAGCAGGTTCTCCGGCGTCGCCTCACGAATAAACGCTGCAAAGCGCCGTGCCCATTCTGCCCGCGACAAACACAGCTCGGGGTTGCCGGCCATGATGTTGCCCTTGCACAGGGTAAAGCCGCATTGCGCCAGGCTGTGGTTGATCTGCTGGGCCAGCGGCAGCAGTTTGCCGCGAATCTCCGCTGCATGGGCGGCGTCTCGCGCGTCGAACAGAATGCCGTTGTCCTGATCGGTGTGCAGTGTCTGCTCGCGGCGGCCTTCGCTGCCGAAACACAGCCAGATGAACGGCACGCCGGGATCGCCCTTTTCGGCGAGGGTCAATTCGATCACCCGGCACACGGTGTGATCGTTGAGCAGGGTAATGATGTGGGTGATCTGTGTCGAAGAGGCTCCGTGAGCGAGCATGCGCTCGACCAGTTGGCCGATCTCGCCACGCAGGGACACCAGTTGTTCAACGCGCTGAGCGCTGCGGATGGTCCGCGCCAGATGCACCAGGTCGACCCGTTGCAGCGAGAACAGATCGCGCTCGGAAACCACGCCGCACAGGCGTTGATCCTTGACCAGACAGACGTGGGCAATGTGCCGTTCGGTCATGGCGATCGCCGCATCGAACGCGCTGTGATCGGGTGATAGATAGAAGGGCGCGCGAGTCATGTGACGCTCGATGGCTTCGCTGAAATCGCCGATGCCTTCCGCCACCACATGGCGCAAATCGCGCAGGGTGAAAATCCCCAGCGGTGCCTTGAATTCGTCCACGGCGACGATGCTGCCGACCTGCTGCTCGTGCATCAGCTTCACTGCTTCGCGCAGTGGTGTTTCAGGGCTGCAGGTCACCGGATGACGCATCGCCAGTTCGCCCAATCGGGTGTTCAGCGAATACTGCGTGCCGAGGGTTTCCACGGCTTTCTGCTGCACTTGCTGATTGACCTGATCAAGCAGGCTGCTGACCCCGCGCAGGGCGAAGTCGCGAAAAGCGTTGGAGAGGGCGAACAGTTTGATGAATGCCAGTTTGTTCAGTTGCAGACAGAAGGTGTCTTCGCCGGCCAGGTGTTCGGTGCGGGTCGCGCGTTCGCCGAGCAACGCGGCCAGCGGAAAACATTCGCCGGTGGTGATCTCGAAGGTGGTTTCGGTGCCGGGCTTGGTGATGTGCTGACGTTCGCCGACCACCCGACCTTGCTTGACGATATAGAAGTGTTCAACCGGGCCGTCGGCGGGTTTGATGATGCTTTCGCCCTGGCCGTAGAAACGCAGCTGACATTGCTCCACCAGATAAGCGAGGTGGGCGTGTTCCATCTGATTGAAGGGCGGGAAGCGCTGAAGAAATTGCAGGGTGCCCTGAATGTTCTGCAATACCGCGGTTTTCCCTGCCTGGGTGAAGGCGTCCGCTTTACTCATAACCATTACCGCAGTCTTTTTCGAATTGTTGTTGTCGGATCGTTATGGCCATGGTCGACCCCTACGGACAGGGTGCCCATTGGACGTAAGTCTAGGTTTTGCCACCATTGGCGAAGTTTCGGAGATGCCCTACGCAAACAGTCGGAAATTCCCTCGGTTACCCCCTTGGAAAAAAATCCGACGAAGTGCACATTGAAGCTCTGCCCAGCGCTGTCTGACCACTTGCCAAGGGATTGATTTGAATACTTAGAGAACGCCATGTCCGACCACGATATTTTGAGCGACGCCGAGCGAGAAGCGCTCAGCGCAGTGATGCTCGAACCCGACCTGCCGCCGCAGCGTGTGCTGATCGTCGATGACGACAAAGACGCCCGGGAGCTGTTGTCGGAGATTCTCGCGTTGGACGGTATTCGTTGCTTGACCGCGGCCAGTGGTGAAACGGCGCTGAAGATGCTCGCGGAAAAGCCCTCGATTGGGCTGGTGATCACGGACCTGCGCATGGGCCATGTCGGTGGTCTTGAGTTGATTCGCCAGGTGCGTGAATCGGTGCGGGCGGCGATGCCGATCATCATTGTTTCCGGCGATGCCGATGTGAAGGACGCGATTGCGGCGATGCATTTGAGTGTGGTGGATTTTCTGCTCAAGCCGATTGATACGGGCAAGTTGTTGGCGTTGGTGAAGCATGAATTGGGTATTGAGCCTTAGAAGCCCCTCACCCTAGCCCTCCCGAAACGTCGGACCGCCCAGAGGGAGAGGGGACTGACCGAGGTGGATGTGCAAGGTACACCGACCTGAAATTCCTCAGTCGAACTCCGGTTTTGAAAAGCATATAGATCTGCTCCCTTTCCCCTCAACCCTTGGCAATTCCTGAGCCGAGCCCAGTTTTTGAAAAGCATATAGATCGGCTCCCTTTCCCCCTCGCCCCCGTGGGGAGAGGGCTGGGGTGAGGGGGATGGATCTGAAGTCGACCACAAACCCAACCCCGCCGCACAAACAAAAAAGCCCTGATCTTTCGATCAGGGCTTTTTCACATCCACCATCTACGCAAATTTACAGGCCATTGGCAGCCTTGAACTCGCGACGACGACGGTGCAGCACCGGCTCGGTGTAACCGTTCGGCTGCTTGGTGCCTTCGATCACCAGTTCGACCGCCGCCTGAAAGGCGATGTTGCTGTCGAAGTTCGGGGCCAGCGGACGGTACAGCGGGTCGTTGGCGTTTTGACGGTCAACCACCGGCGCCATGCGCTTGAGGCTTTCCATCACTTGCGCTTCGGTCACCACGCCATGGCGCAGCCAGTTGGCGATGTGCTGGCTGGAGATACGCAGCGTGGCACGGTCTTCCATCAGGCCGACGTCGTTGATGTCCGGCACTTTCGAGCAGCCGACGCCCTGGTCGATCCAGCGCACCACGTAACCGAGAATGCCCTGGGCATTGTTGTCCAGTTCGTTCTTGATCTGCTCTGGCGTCCAGTTCGGATTGACCGCCAGCGGGATGGTCAGAATATCGTCTACCGAAGCGCGGGCACGTTTGGCCAGTTCGGCCTGGCGGGCGAACACGTCGACCTTGTGGTAGTGCAGCGCGTGCAGCGCAGCAGCAGTCGGCGACGGAACCCAAGCGGTGTTGGCACCGGCCAATGGGTGAGCGATTTTCTGCTCGAGCATCGCCGCCATCAGGTCAGGCATCGCCCACATGCCTTTACCGATTTGCGCGCGACCTTGCAGGCCAGTGCTCAGACCGATATCGACGTTCCAGTTTTCGTAGGCGCCGATCCACTTCTCAGCCTTCATGTCAGCCTTGCGCACAACCGGGCCGGCTTCCATGGAGGTGTGGATTTCGTCGCCGGTGCGATCGAGGAAACCGGTGTTGATGAACACCACGCGCTCGCTGGCTGCCTTGATGCAGGCCTTGAGGTTGACCGTGGTGCGGCGTTCCTCGTCCATGATCCCGACTTTCAGCGTGTTGCGCGTAAGGCCGAGCACGTCTTCGATGCGACCGAACAGCTCGTTGGTGAACGCCGCTTCTTCCGGGCCGTGCATCTTCGGTTTAACGATGTACACGGAACCTGTGCGGGTGTTGCGACGCGAGGTGTTGCCGTTGAGGTTGTGCATCGCCGCGAGGCAAGTGACCAGACCGTCGAGAATGCCTTCCGGCACTTCGTTACCTTGACTGTCGAGGATCGCGTCGATGGTCATCAGGTGACCAACGTTGCGCACGAACAACAGCGAACGACCGTGCAGCGTCACTTCACCGCCATTCGGCGCGGTGTAGGTGCGATCCGGGTTCATGGTGCGGGTGAAGGTCTGGCCACCCTTGGACACGGATTCCGCGAGGTCGCCCTTCATCAGGCCGAGCCAGTTGCGGTAGATCACCACTTTGTCGTCGGCATCGACGGCGGCCACGGAGTCTTCGCAGTCCATGATGGTGGTCAGCGCCGCTTCCATCAGGATGTCTTTGACGCCGGCCGGGTCGGTCTGACCAACCGGGGTAGTAGCGTCGACCTGGATTTCGAAGTGCAGACCGTTGTGTTTCAGCAGAATGGCGATTGGCGCGTTGGCGTCGCCCTGGAAACCGATCAGTTGTGCATCATCGCGCAGGCCACTGTTGCTGCCGCCCTTGAGGGTGACCAGCAGTTTGCCGTCAGCGATCTTGTAACCGGTCGAATCAACGTGAGAACCCGCAGCCAATGGCGCGGCTTCGTCGAGGAACGCACGGGCGAAGGCGATGACTTTGTCGCCCCGCACCTTGTTGTAGCCTTTGCCTTTTTCCGCGCCACCGTCTTCGCTGATCGCGTCGGTGCCGTAGAGGGCGTCGTACAACGAACCCCAGCGGGCGTTCGAGGCATTGAGAGCGAAGCGGGCGTTCATCACCGGCACAACGAGTTGTGGGCCGGCGGTACGGGCGATTTCATCATCGACGTTTTGCGTCGTTGCCTGGAAATCAGCCGCTTCTGGCAGCAGATAACCGATTTCTTGCAGGAAGGCTTTATAGGCCACGGCGTCGTGCGCCTGACCGTTGCGTTCCTGATGCCAGGCGTCAATACGAGCCTGGAAGTCATCGCGTTTGGCGAGTAGGGCTTTGTTCTTCGGCGCCAGGTCATGAATGACCTTGTCGGCACCTTCCCAGAATTTGTCGGCGGTGAGGCCGGTACCGGGAATGGCTTCGTTGTTCACGAAGTCGAACAGGACTTTGGCGACCTGCAGGCCACCGACTTGAACGTGTTCAGTCATTGCTTGCCTCACTCTGCTCAGCTATTTCGCTTTTCAGCTCTTCAATTTTGACAATGAAGCCTCTGGGCCATTTAAACCACAAACCTGCCGACCAGTACATGCCATTGCTGGCGGCTGGGCTGGGACCAATCAACGGCTTGGGGCCTTGCTGACGGGGCTTTCAGGGTTGCGAACAGGCTTTGGGCGGACATCGATTCAGCGTTATGTAGTGCGCGCTGCGGCATACTACATGATGAGTTGCGCTTGTGAAAATCAGACTAATTACGTCGTTCTGCGACCTCATGTCGCATTGCGGTCACATCGCGGAACGGGATGTTCTCAAAAAACAGATGGATTGTTCCAGCTAAATATAAAAAGTTGTACACATAAATGGTATTTGGCTGCTATGGCACCGGTTTATGTGGGAGCGAGCCTGCTCGCGAAAGCGTCGGTCGCCTCAACGCAAAATCGACCCTTGCCTATACTTCCCCTTCTATAACAAAAGTCATGACAAGAGGGCGACGCCATGGACCATCTCGTACTCACCGTTTTTGCCCCGGACAAACCCGGGCAGGTCGAGCGCATCGCCCAATGCATTGCCGAACACGGCGGTAACTGGCTGGAAAGCCGCATGTCGCGGATGGCCGGGCAGTTCGCCGGCATTCTTCGGGTGGGCGTGCCGGCGGAGGCTTACGACGAATTAGTCGATTCCCTACAAGCACTGTCGACGCATGGCATCCGCGTCTTGATTGCCGAGAGTGGCATCGAGCAATCCTGCACCTGGAAACCGATCGCCATGGACCTGGTGGGCAATGACCGGCCGGGGATCGTGCGCGATATCACGCGATTGTTGAGCGAGCAGGGCGTCAACCTTGAGCGGCTGGTGACTGAGGTACGTCCAGCGCCGATGAGCAGCGAGCCGCTGTTTCACGCCGAGGCGATTCTCGCGGTGCCGCTGACCTTGTCGCTCGACGTCTTGCAGTCGCGCCTGGAAACTCTGGCTGACGATCTGATGGTCGAACTGGTGTTACGCACAGATGTTTAAGCGCCGATCAGGTTATCCAGTTTAAACGTGCACCTGCCTGTGGATAACCTGTAGAGACAGCCCGCAGCGTCAGGCCCGCCGTGGCTTTGCACGATCTGATCAAAAAACCGCCAGCATTCAGTGACTTGCACACAAACGGCGGGGATCACGCTGTGGATAACCTTGGGAAGGAACGATGCAGGCCACGAGAACCGTGGCCTGTGAGGGTTTGTGCGTTTTTTGATCAGCTGCGCCGGCGCAAACTGATCACCGCATCGACGCTGTAAACGGCCAGACCGGCCCAGATGAAGATAAATGCTACCAATGTGCTGGACGATAGATGCTCACCGAACAGCAGCACGGCTTGCAGCAGCACCAGAGTCGGCGCCAGGTATTGCAGGAAGCCGATTGTGGTGTAAGGCAAGTGGCGCGTGGCGGCGTTGAAGCACACCAGCGGGACCAATGTCACCGGACCGGCCGCCACCAGCCACCAGGCTTGGGACGTGGTCCAGAACTCCGGTTGAGCGCTGGTCGCGGTCTGATTGAAGAGCAGCCAGGCAATCGCGATCGGCACCAGCATCCAGGTTTCCACTACCAGCCCCGGCAACGCCTTGACTGGCGCCTGCTTGCGGATCAGACCATAGAAACCGAAGGTCAGCGCGAGCACCAGCGATACCCACGGCAGACTGCCGACCTGCCACACCTGTTGCGCCACACCGACCGCCGCCAGACCGACCGCGATCCACTGCATCCGCCGCAAGCGTTCGCCAAGAATCAACATACCCAACAGCACGTTTACCAACGGGTTGATGTAGTAACCGAGGCTCGCTTCGAGCATGCGCCCGTTGTTTACCGACCACACGTAGGTCAGCCAGTTGGCCGCGATCAGCGTGCCGCTCAAGGCCAGAATCGCCAGGCGTTTGGGGTTGTCGAGCAACTCGCGCCACCAGCCCGGGTGTTTCCACACCATCAGCAACAGCGCACCAAACAGCGCCGACCACAGCACCCGGTGGATGATGATCTCGACGGCCGGCACTTCGGCGATGGCTTTGAAGTAAATCGGGAACAGGCCCCAGATGATGTAGGCACTCAGGCCCAGAATGTACCCGCGGCGCGGGTTGGCGGCTTGCATGCAGAATCCTTGCTCAGGCAGCTAACAAAGGAGGGATTGTAAGGAGCTTGTATAGATGTGTCGTGTCAGAAAGCGAAAAGATCGCAGCCTTCGGCAGCTACAGGGATATGCATTCCAAGGTAGGAGCTGCCGAAGGCTGCGATCTTTTGATCTTTGATTTTGATCAGAAGAGTTTCAGTGGCTCTTCATTCAGCGCGGACAGTTGCTCACGCAACGCCAGCACCTGATCGCCCCAATACCGCTCGGTGCCGAACCACGGAAAGCTGTGCGGGAACGCCGGGTCATCCCAGCGCCGCGCCAGCCAGGCGCTGTAGTGCATCAGGCGCAAGGCGCGCAGCGGTTCGATCAGCGCCAGTTCGCGCGGATCGAAATCGTGAAACTCGTTGTAGCCGTCCATCAATTCCGACAACTGCCCCAGGCATTCCTGGCGGTCGCCGGCGAGCATCATCCAGATGTCCTGCACCGCCGGGCCCATGCGGCAGTCGTCGAGGTCGACGATGTGGAACATTTCGTCGCGGCACATCATGTTGCCGGGGTGGCAGTCGCCATGCATGCGGATGTTCTGGTGCGGCGTGTTGGCGTAGGCATCTTCCACGCGTTTGAGCAGGTCGCGGGCGACGGACTCGTAGGCCGGCAGCAGGCTTTTCGGAATGAAGTTACCTTCGAGCAAGGTGTTCAGCGAAGCGTGGCCGAAGTTCTGCACGGCGAGGGCTTCACGGTGTTCGAACGGCTTGGTCGCGCCGACCGCGTGAATACGCCCGAGCAACTGGCCGAGGCGATACAGCTGATCAAGATTGCCCGGCTCCGGCGCACGACCGCCGCGACGCGGGAACAGGGTGAAACGAAAACCGGCATGCTCGTGCAGGGTTTCGCCGTTGTGGATCAACGGTGCGACCACCGGAATCTCGACGTCGGCCAGTTCGAAGGTGAACTTGTGTTCTTCGAGAATGGCTTCGTTGGTCCAGCGCTGCGGACGATAGAACTTGGCGATCAGCGGTTCGGAGTCTTCGATGCCGACCTGATAGACGCGGTTTTCGTAGCTGTTGAGCGCCAGAATGCGCGCATCGCTCAGGAACCCGATGCTTTCAACGGCATCGAGGACGAGGTCGGGGGTGAGGGTTTCAAACGGGTGGGCCATGCTGACTCCTGCGCGCAGCAGGCTGCCGCGTCCGGCCCAGCATGGTAGCGCAGATGGCAGCGGGGGAGGTGGTTGGTGTCTGTGCTGAAGCCATCGCGAGCAGGCTCAATCCTACAGGGGAACGCACGCATTCCAAATGTAGGCCTTCGCCTGCTCGCGATGAGGGTCTGTCAGGCGCCGACGACTCCACCGTCCTCACGGGTAATCGCCATCACCGACGACCGCGGCTTGCCATTCGGCAAATGCTCAGGGAAGGTCGAACCGCCGTTCTCCCCCGGATGCTGAATCCCGACAAACAGGGTTTTCTGATCCGGCGAGAAGCTGATCCCCGTCACCTCGCAACCAATCGGCCCGACCATGAACCGACGAATCTCACCGGTCTTCGGATCGGCGCAGAGCATCTGGTTATTGCCCATCCCGGCAAAGTCCCCGGCATTGCTCGAGTCACCGTCAGTCAGAATCCACAAACGCCCAGCCTTGTCGAAACCCAAGCCATCCGGGCTGTTGAACATGTTCTGCGGGGTGATGTTCTTTGAGCCGCCCTTCGGCGTCCCGGCATGCACGCCCGGGTTGCCAGCGACCACAAACAGATCCCAGGCAAACGTCTTCGACGCGTGATCGTCGCGGTCGGTGCGCCAGCGCAGAATCTGCCCGTAAACGTTTTTCTCACGCGGGTTCGGTCCGCCCACCGGTTGGCCGTCTTCGCCACGCTTGGCGTTGTTGGTCAGGGTGCAATAAACCTGACCGTCCTTCGGACTGACGACGATCCATTCCGGGCGGTCCATGCGCGTTGCGCCAACGACGCTGGCGGCGAGGCGTGCGTGGATAAGCACCTCGGCCTGGTCGGCGAAACCGCTGCTGGCGTCGATGCCGTTCTTGCCGTGGGTCAACTCGATCCACTGGCCCTGGCCTTTCGGGTGATCGGGGTTGCCGTCGCCAGCATCGAACTTGGCCACGTACAAGGTGCCGTGGTCGAGGATGTCGCGGTTGGCCTTGGCATTGCGGTGGTTGATGCGGTCGCGGCTGACGAATTTGTAGATGAACTCGCCACGCTCGTCGTCGCCCATGTACACCACGGCGCGACCGTCATCGGTCTCGGCCAGTGCGGCGTTTTCATGCTTGAAGCGGCCCAGCGCGGTGCGTTTGACCGGGGTCGATTGCGGATCGAACGGATCGATCTCGACCACCCAGCCGTGACGGTTGAGTTCGTTGGGGTTCTTGGCCATGTCGAAGCGCGGGTCATACGGGTGCCAGTTGATCTCGCGACTGGCGACCGAGACACCGTAGCGCTTCTGCGCCGGGTCGAACTGCTGCTGGGCGTTGCTGCTGCCGAAGCAGTCGGTGAAGTTTTCTTCACAGGTCAGGTAAGTGCCCCACGGCGTTTTGCCGTTGGCGCAGTTCTGGAACGTGCCGAGGACTTTCTTGCCGTGCTTGTCGGCAGCGGTTTTCATCAGGTCATGACCGGCCGCCGGGCCGCTGATGCGCAACGGCGAGTTGCCGTGGATGCGCCGGTTGTAGCGCGAGCCCTGAACGAACTGCCATTGACCGTTCTTGCGCTGCACTTCAATCACCGACACGCCCTCGCAGGCCAGTGCCTTGCGCACGTCTTCGGCCGATTGCGGCATGCCGCCGTGCGGGTAGAGGTAGCGGTAGTTGGTGTATTCGTTGTTGATCGCCATCAACGCGCGGTTGCGGTCGTCGGGGAAGGCGAACAGGCTCATGCCGTCGTTGTTGTCGCCGAACTGCACTTCCTGTGCGGCGGCGGTGCCGTTGCCGCTCGGGTCGAAGGCCGGGCCGTTCTTTTGCAGGGGCTGACCCCAACTGATCAGCACCGAAGACTTGTAGCCTTTGGGCAGTGTGATGACGTCGGTGGTCGCGGCAGGAATGCTCTCGAAACCGAGCAAGCGACTGTTACCGGCGCTGACGCCGGTGGCCAGCGCGCTGCGGCTCAACAGACTACCGCCGAGAAACATTGCCGCGCCGCACAGTGCACCGGCACCGATGAAACCGCGACGGCTGAGGCCGACCATTTTTTCCAGGTCAGTGGATTGGTTTTCTTCTAATAGGCTCACATCAGGCTCCCTGCTTGGTTTTGGCAGCAACCTTAAAGGGAGGCGATGAAGCTTTTGTTGCAGAGCCCGATTACAGCGGCGTGCCGATCAGCACATTGGACGGCGAAAACTGCACCTGCACCGGTTGGTCCACGCTCAGCCCGCGCGTGCGCAACTCCAGCGGTTCCGCCAGCGCGCAGAGGGTATGGCCGTTGGGCAGGGTGATCCGCACTTCGCTCGGGCCGTCTTCGGCGTCGAGAATTGCTTCGATGGTGCCTTTGAGAAGATTGTGACCAGACGTTGCAGATTGCTCGCTGCCGAGCAATTCCAGCCAGCCGGCCTTGATCAGGGCCACCACTTCGGTGCCGACTTGCAGCTCCAGATGCACGGTGCTGTCGTGGGTAATCTGGGCGTCGAGGCACAACCCTTCGGCCAGTTCGAGGCGGATCAGGTCATTGCGGCCCTGCGCCACGATCGCCACGACTTTGCCGTGCAACTGATTGCGTGCGCTGGTTCTGAGCATCAACCGACCGAGAAGATCGAGGTCGCTGGCGTCTTCTGCCGCCTCCAGCACCTGCGCCTGCAAGGCCTGAAGTTTCTGGTACAGGCGCAAAACGCGCTCGCCTTCGCTGGAGAGTTTCGCGCCGCCACCGCCCTTGCCACCGACG
Source organism: Pseudomonas sp. AIG (assembly GCF_977020205.1). Classification (NCBI taxonomy): domain Bacteria; kingdom Pseudomonadati; phylum Pseudomonadota; class Gammaproteobacteria; order Pseudomonadales; family Pseudomonadaceae; genus Pseudomonas; species Pseudomonas sp. AIG. The sequence goes on from NZ_CDROCK010000016.1 coordinate 85,104, forward strand.
GCGCGCTCGACCAGCGGTTTTTGCGCGAGGTTGTTCAGCTCATCGATGGCGTCCCACGCCGCTTTGTAGCTCAGGCCGGCGCTCTTCGCGGCGCGGGTGATCGAGCCTTGCTCGGCGATATGTTGCAGCAGCGCGATACGCTGCGGACGGCGGACGATGTGCTGGGACAACAGGGAAGGCATGGACATGGATGGATGCTTTTTTGTGGCGGTGGCGTGGAAGTTGGCCGCTAGCGACGCGAGAGTCAAGCCTGATACAGAACCCTGTGGGAGCGAGCCTGCTCGCGAAAGCGGAGTGTCAGCCAGCAAAAATGTGGAATGTGCTGGCCCCTTCGCGAGCAGGCTCGCTCCCACATGAACATTGCGTTGGCTTCAGTTTCCGGGTTTTGGCGTGCGGGCCAAGCAATAGACATCAACCCGCGCAGCGCCAGCGTTAATCAGCAACCGGGCGAGAGCCTGTGCGGTAGCGCCAGTGGTCAACACGTCGTCAACCAGCGCGAAATGTCGGTCTTTTATCTGCGCATCCGGCATGAGGTTGAAAGCATTGCGCAGATTGCGTTTACGCGCCTTGGCGTCGAGGTCCTGTTGGGCGTCGGTCTCCTTGACTCGCCGCAGAACCTGTTCTTCGCACGGCAGATCCAGCGACTGACTCAACCAGCGCGCCAACATCGTCGCTTGATTGAAACCGCGCTGACGCAGGCGCTGTTTCGCCAGCGGTACCGGCAACAACGCATCCGGCCTCGGCAAACCCTCATCGAAGCGATGTTGCAGGTATTGCCCGAGAACGTCGGCGAGCAGGTGGCCAAACGGCCATTTTGCGTTGTGTTTAAAACGCGTAATCAAACTGTCGACCGGGAAGCCATACAACCATGGCACCACCACCTGTTCGAACGCCGGCGGCTCTAGCAGGCACTCGCCGCAGGTCAGGCCCGCTGCGGCCAAAGGTAAAGCGCAGGTCATGCACTGCTCGCCAAGCCAGGGCAGATCCGTTTCACAGTCCACGCAGATTGGCATATGTGCCTCTGCCGGCTCATCGCAAAGCAGGCAGATCTGTACATTATTTAAACAGATGTAAACCGGTCCTTCGTATCGTGGTTGACAGCGCATGACTCTTCCTTAAATATGCCGAACATCCGTGTCGCGCCTGTGGGTATTCCGTTCCCGCAGCCGCCAGCCAAGCATAACCAAGGAACTACCCATGAGCGCGAGCACCACTGCCACCCTGCGTCACGACTGGTCTCTGGCCGAAGTCAGAGCACTCTTCGTACAGCCCTTCAACGACTTGCTGTTCCAGGCGCAAACGGTGCACCGCGCACATTTCAACGCCAACCGCGTGCAGGTCTCGACCCTGCTGTCGATCAAGACCGGCGCCTGCCCGGAAGACTGCAAGTACTGCCCGCAGTCCGGTCACTACAACACCGGCCTGGAAAAAGAAAAGCTGATGGAAGTGCAGAAGGTCCTCGAAGAGGCTGCCCGCGCCAAGGCCATCGGTTCGACGCGGTTCTGCATGGGCGCAGCCTGGAAACATCCGTCGGCGAAAGACATGCCGTACGTGCTGAAAATGGTCGAAGGCGTGAAAGCCATGGGACTGGAAACCTGCATGACCCTCGGCCGTCTCGATCAGGATCAGACCGAAGCGCTGGCCAAGGCCGGTCTCGATTACTACAACCACAACCTCGATACCTCGCCTGAGTTCTACGGCAGCATCATCACCACCCGTACCTACAGCGAGCGTTTGCAAACGCTGGCCTACGTGCGTGAGTCGGGGATGAAAATCTGCTCCGGTGGCATCCTCGGCATGGGCGAGTCACTGGATGACCGCGCCAATCTGCTGATCCAGTTGGCCAACCTGCCAGAGCATCCGGAATCGGTGCCGATCAACATGCTGGTGAAGGTCGCCGGTACACCTTTGGAAAACGCCGAAGACGTCGACCCGTTCGACTTCATCCGCATGCTCGCCGTCGCTCGCATCCTCATGCCGCAATCCCACGTGCGCCTGTCCGCCGGCCGCGAAGCGATGAACGAGCAGATGCAGGCTCTGGCGTTTTTTGCCGGTGCCAACTCGATTTTCTACGGCGACAAGTTGCTGACCACGGCCAACCCGCAGGCCGATAAGGACATGCAATTGTTTGCGCGTCTGGGCATACAGCCGGAGGCTCGTGAAGAGCATTCCGATGAGGTGCATCAGGCCGCGATCGAGCAGGCGCTGGTGGAGCAGAAGAGCAGCGAGCAGTTCTACAACGCCGCCGTCTGACGGCAACGCCGCTCCCACGGAATGAAATGCAAAACCCTTGTAGGAGTGAGCCTGCTCGCGATCGCGGTCTGACATTCAAAAAAGATGTCGACTGAAAGACCGCCATCGCGAGCAGGCTCACTCCTACATAGGATGTGTGTCATTAAAAAATCGAGGCCTGCATGTCTTTCGATCTCGCCGCACGCCTTGCTGCCCGTCGTGCCGAAAATCTTTATCGCCAGCGACCGCTGCTCGAATCCCCGCAGGGGCCGGAAGTGGTGGTCGACGGCCAACCGTTGCTCGCCTTCTGCAACAACGATTACCTCGGTCTGGCCAATCACCCGCAAGTGATAGAGGCGTGGCGTGCCGGCGCTGAGCATTGGGGCGTCGGTGGCGGTGCCTCGCACCTGGTGATCGGCCACAGCAGCCCGCATCACGCACTGGAAGAAGCGCTGGCTGATCTCACCGGGCGCCCGCGTGCGCTGCTGTTCACCACCGGTTACATGGCCAACCTTGGCGCGGTCACGGCGCTGGTCGGGCAGGGCGATACGGTGCTGGAAGATCGCCTCAATCACGCGTCGTTGCTGGATGCGGGGTTATTGTCCGGCGCGCGTTTCAATCGTTATCTGCACAACGACGCGGTGAGCCTGGCCAAGCGCTTGGAGAAAGCCACCGGCAACACACTGGTGGTCACCGACGGTGTATTCAGCATGGACGGTGACCTCGCTGACCTGCCGGCCTTGGCCCGCGAAGCCGAGGCCAAAGGTGCGTGGTTGATGGTTGATGACGCTCACGGTTTCGGCCCGCTCGGTGCGAATGGCGGCGGCATCGTCGAGCATTTCGGATTGAGTCAGGAGGATGTGCCGGTGTTGGTCGGCACCCTCGGCAAAGCCTTCGGCACGGCGGGGGCATTTGTCGCGGGCAGCGAAGAGCTGATCGAAAGCCTGATCCAGTTCGCCCGTCCGTACATCTACACCACCAGCCAGCCGCCGGCGCTGGCGTGTGCAACGCTGAAAAGTCTCGAGCTGCTGCGCACTGAACATTGGCGCCGAGAGCATCTGCAGACCTTGATTCGCCAGTTCCGCCAGGGCGCCGAGCAGATCGGCCTGGAGCTGATGGACAGCTTTACGCCGATCCAGCCGATCATGATCGGCGATGCCGGGCGCGCGGTGCGGCTGTCGCAGATGCTGCGCGAGCGCGGTTTGATGGTCACCGCGATTCGTCCGCCGACCGTGCCTGCCGGCAGCGCTCGTCTGCGCGTGACCCTGACCGCTGCCCACAGTGAGGCGCAGGTGCAGCTATTGTTAGAGGGACTGGCCGATTGCTTTGCCCAACTGTCGTCGGAGCCAAGCCATGCGTAATCGACTGATCCTGCTGCCCGGCTGGGGCCTCGGCGTGTCGCCGATGGAGCCTCTGGCCGCAGCATTGCAAGGGCTCGACGAACATCTGAAGGTTGAAATCGAGCCGTTGCCAGAGCTGGATTCCAGCGACCTGCAAGACTGGCTCGATGAACTCGATGAGAGCATTCCTCAAGACGTCTGGCTCGGTGGCTGGTCGCTGGGCGGCATGCTCGCGTCCGAATTGGCGGCGCGCCGTGGCGAGCGTTGCTGCGGTTTGCTGACGCTGGCGAGCAATCCTTCCTTCGTTGCTCATGAGCAGTGGCCGAGTGCGATGTCGGGCGAGACTTTCGATGCGTTTCTCGCCGGTTGTCAGGCCGATCCGCGGATGACCCTCAAACGCTTTTCGCTGCTGTGTGCCCAAGGTGCACAAGATCCGCGCGGCTTGTCGCGGTTGATGCTCGGCGGCGCACCGCACACGGCGCCGGCTGCATTGATGGCGGGACTGGAATTGCTCGCGCAACTGGACACCCGGGAAGCGCTGCAAGCCTATCGCGGCCCGCAATTTCATCTGTTCGCCGGACAGGACGCTCTGGTCCCGGCGGAAGCGGCGGGGGCGTTGTTCGCCCTGTTGCCGGATATCGAAATGGGTCTGATCGAACAGGCCTGTCATGCGTTTCTTCTGGAAGACCCCCACGGACTGGCGGGCGCTATCCAGGCTTTTTTACATGAGTGCGGTGATGACTGATTTGTCTCTTGTGCTGCCTGGCGGCTTGCCTGACAAGCGTCAGGTCGCGGCCTCTTTCTCCCGCGCGGCGGCCAGTTACGACAGCGTCGCCGAGTTGCAACGTGATGTTGGTACACAGTTGCTTCAACGCTTGCCGACGGGTTTTGTACCGTCGCGTTGGCTGGATCTGGGCTGTGGCACCGGTTATTTCACCCGGGCACTGGCCTCGCGTTTCGCCGAGGGCCACGGTTTGGCGCTGGATATCGCTGAAGGCATGCTTGAGCATGCGCGGCCGTTGGGCGGTGCCGAGCATTTCATTGCTGGCGATGCGGAGCGGCTGCCACTGCAGGATTCGACCTGCGACCTGATTTTCTCCAGCCTCGCGGTGCAGTGGTGTGCGAATTTCGATGCGGTGCTCAGCGAAGCCTTTCGCGTGCTGAAACCGGGTGGGATTTTTGCGTTTGCTAGTCTTTGTGTAGGGACGCTGTTGGAGTTACGCGACAGTTGGCGGCAGGTCGACGGGTTGGTGCACGTCAACCGCTTCCGCGAGTTCGCCTGCTATGAGCAGTTATGTGCGGCAAGTGGTTTGCGCACGCTGAGCCTGGAAAATCGGCCGCATGTGCTGCATTACCCGGATGTGCGCAGCTTGACCCATGAATTGAAAGCTTTGGGTGCGCACAATCTGAATCCCGGGCGGCCGGGTGGTTTGACCGGGCGGGCGCGGATTCTCGGGTTGGTCGAAGCATACGAGCAGTTCCGTGAGGCGTCGGGATTGCCGGCGACTTATCAGGTGGTCTACGCCGTGTTGGAGAAACCCGTATGAGCGCAGCCTATTTCATCACCGGAACGGACACTGACGTCGGCAAGACCACCGTTGCCGCCGGATTGCTGCATGCGGCGCGGTCCGCCGGGTTGAGCACGGCGGCGGGCAAGCCGGTCGCTTCCGGGTGCGAGGTGACGCCGAAGGGGTTGCGTAACTCCGACGCGTTGGCGTTGCTGGCGGAGTGTTCGTTGCCGCTGAGTTATCAACAGGTCAATCCGGTGGCATTCGAGCCAGCGATTGCCCCACATCTGGCGGCGCGGGAGGCGGGGGTGGCGCTGACGGTGCAATCGCTGCTGGCGCCGATGCGTGAGATTCTGGCGATGAATGCCGATTTCACCCTGATCGAAGGCGCGGGCGGCTGGCGGGTGCCATTGGCCGATCAGGATAATCTGTCGGATCTGGCGATTGCGCTGAAGTTGCCGGTGATTCTGGTGGTGGGCGTGCGGCTGGGTTGCATCAGTCATGCCTTGTTGACAGCCGAGGCGATTGCTCGCGATGGGCTGCAATTGGCAGGATGGGTGGCGAATATAATCGATCCGAAGACGTCGCGGCTGGAAGAAAACCTCGCGACGTTGGCCGAGCGGATTCCGGCGCCGTGTCTGGGGCGCGTGCCTAAACTCAAGACCTTGAGCGCGGAAGCGGTGGCGGATCATTTGCAACTGGATCTGCTCGACTAAGCTTTTCTCTATGGGCAGGCACTGTGCCATTAGTGTTTTTGACGGGTGTTTTTCTGACGCCTCTGCTTCAATGGCGTCATTGATCCTTCCCAAGGATGAGAACCGTTATGGAAATCTCCGGTAACACAGCTTTTTATGCAGGTCTGAGTTCGATTCAGAGCGGACAGAACCGCGTCGATCAGGCTGCCAGCCAGATTGCCAACAACACCATCGAGCGTTCGGTTACCAGCCAGTCTTCGGAAGCGCAGGTCGATCGGCTGCGTGGTGTGGATCGCAGCCAGCAAATGGACCTGGGCAGCGACATGGTTCAAATGGCCCAAGGCAAATTTCAGGTGGAGCTGGGCGTGAAAGTCGCCAAGGCATCCGACGAAATGCTCGGCACGATCATCGATACGTTTGCCTGATTTTTCGCAATCTGCTTCTTGAACGCCGCGCCTTGTCGCGGCGTTTTTCGTTGTAAGTCCTTCTCCCTCAACTAATCTTTTTTCAGCGCCCGTGGCTTGTTCGAGCTCATGGCGGTTTGCTGTGTCCGGCGTTTGAAAGATCTGATGACGAACGGCAAAAGATCGATGCTTGACAAGATTTCGGCGTAAACGTATGTTTCAAACAACTGTTTGACCGTCACAACAAATCAACACGGTCGTTCATTCCCGGTTACATCAGCAGAGGTTTATCGCTATGCCTGACTACAAGGCCCCCTTGCGTGATATTCGCTTCGTTCGTGACGAACTGCTCGGCTACGAAGCGCACTATCAGAGCCTTCCGGCTTGCGCAGACGCAACTCCGGACATGGTTGACGCCATTCTCGAAGAAGGCGCCAAGTTTTGTGAGCAGGTACTGGCACCGCTGAACCGCGTGGGCGATCTCGAAGGTTGCACCTGGAGCGAGTCCGGCGTGAAGACCCCGACGGGCTTCAAAGAGGCTTACAAGCAATTCGTCGAAGGCGGCTGGCCAAGCCTGGCGCACGACGTCGAGCACGGCGGCCAAGGTCTGCCGGAGTCGCTGGGTCTGGCCGTGAGCGAAATGGTTGGCGAAGCCAACTGGTCGTGGGGTATGTACCCAGGCCTGTCGCACGGCGCGATGAACACCATCTCCGAGCACGGCACCCCAGAGCAGCAAGAAGCCTATCTGACCAAACTGGTTTCCGGCGAATGGACCGGCACCATGTGCCTGACCGAACCGCACTGCGGCACCGACCTGGGCATGCTGCGCACCAAGGCCGAACCTCAGGCCGACGGTTCCTACAAAGTTTCCGGCACCAAGATCTTCATTTCGGCCGGCGAACACGACATGGCCGACAACATCGTCCACATCGTGCTGGCTCGCCTGCCGGACGCACCGGCTGGCACCAAAGGCATCTCGCTGTTCATCGTTCCAAAGTTCATGCCGAATGCCGATGGCACTGTCGGTGAGCGCAACGCAGTGAGCTGCGGTTCGCTGGAACACAAGATGGGCATTCACGGCAACGCCACCTGCGTGATGAACTTCGACGGCGCCACCGGTTTCCTGATCGGCCCGGCGAACAAAGGCCTGAACTGCATGTTCACCTTTATGAACACCGCACGTTTGGGTACCGCGCTGCAAGGTCTGGCCCACGCCGAAATCGGTTTCCAGGGCGGCCTGAAATACGCTCGCGATCGTCTGCAAATGCGCTCGCTGACTGGCCCGAAAGCGCCGGAAAAAGCCGCTGACCCGATCATCGTGCATCCAGACGTACGCCGCATGCTGTTGACCATGAAGGCCTTCGCCGAAGGCAACCGTGCGATGGTGTACTTCACCGCCAAACAGGTCGACATCGTCAAATACGGCGTCGATGAAGAAGAGAAGAAGAAAGCCGACGCACTGCTGGCCTTCATGACCCCGATCGCCAAGGCGTTCATGACCGAAGTCGGTTTCGAGTCCGCCAACCACGGCGTACAGATCTACGGCGGCCACGGCTTCATCGCTGAGTGGGGCATGGAGCAGAACGTTCGCGACAGCCGCATTTCGATGCTGTACGAAGGCACCACCGGTATCCAGGCACTCGACCTGCTGGGCCGTAAAGTGCTGATGACGCAAGGCGAAGCTCTGAAAGGCTTCACCAAGATCGTCCATAAGTTCTGCCAGAACAACGAAGGCAACGAAGCCGTTGCAGAATTCGTCGCACCGCTGGCCGCGATCAACAAGGAATGGGGCGAGCTGACCATGAAGGTCGGTATGGCTGCCATGAAAGATCGCGAAGAAGTTGGCGCGGCCTCGGTGGACTACCTGATGTACTCCGGTTATGCCTGCCTGGCTTACTTCTGGGCCGACATGGCACGTCTGGCTGCAGAGAAGCTGGCAGAAGGTACCGGCGACGCGGCGTTCTACACCGCCAAGCTGCAAACCGCGCGTTTCTACTTCCAGCGCATCCTGCCGCGTACCCGTACGCACGTGGCCACCATGCTGTCGGGCGCCAATAACCTGATGGACATGAAAGAAGAAGACTTCGCACTGGGCTACTAAGCCTTAACGCAGTCTTTTCAAAAACCGCTGCTCCTTTGGGGGCGGCGGTTTTTTTTGCGCTGGATTTACCCCCAACACTGGGGACGTTTCCCCAGCAGAAACGGTGAGCTGACAGCGCCTAGCCCCAGCGTTTATTGATTCAAAATGTTTCTCGATGGGATGGCCAATTAATTGCACTGCGCAGATTAACCGGCGCTCACGAGAAATCCTGTGCTGTTCCACGACGCCTCTCGCCCGGCAAAACGCATAACAACAACGTCAGGGTGAAGCACATGAACATCTGCCGACTTGTCTGGTTAGCCCTTACACTTGCTGCCTCCAACGCCATGGCGGCAGATCCCGCCGTAGTGGATCCGCCTGTTCCGGAGGTGCCAAGCCTGCAATCCTTGCGTGGCATGGTTCCCCCCGATCCCTCTGGAATCGAGGCGGGGCGTAAGGTCGACCTGATGACCGACTACGTGCTCAACCGCTCCGCCGCGATCCTGCTCGGCAAAGCGCTGTTCTGGGACATGGAAGTTGGTAGCGACGGCGCCACGGCCTGTGCGTCCTGCCACTACCACGCGGGCGTCGATCACCGCATCACCAACCAGCTCAACCCCGGCCAGGCGCACACCAACGCCAATGTCGCCTCGATTTTCAACAAGCCCTTTGTCGCGTCGGACATTCCCGGTGACGTGGCGTCCTACGCGACGCTGTCCGGCGGCAAGGGCGGGCCGAACTACACGCTGAAAAAAACCGACTTCCCGACGCATGTGCTGAGCAATCCGCTGGAGCGCAATTCGCCGATCGTGTATTCGAGCGACGACGTGGTCGGTTCTCAAGGTGTATTCGATGCCAATTTCGTCAAACCCAACCAGCCACGTTTCGACAAATGCACCCAGCAGCCCGACGGCATTTTTCAGGTCGGCGGCATCAACGTGCGCCGCAGCACCGGGCGTAACGCGCCGTCGGTGATCAACGCCGCGTTCAACGTGCGCAACTTCTGGGATGGTCGCGCGAACAACGTGTTCAACGGTTTCTCGCCGTTCGGCAATCGTGACCCCGATGCCGGGATTTACGTGACCAGCGAGCGCAGTCCCGTGGCAACGAAAGTCAGGCTGGCGCTGAACGACGCGTCTGCCGCCTCGCAAGCCGTGGGCCCGCCGGGCAGCGCAGTGGAAATGTCCTGCGGCGGTCGCACCTTCGCCGATATCGGCCGGCGCATGCTTGATCAGTTGATGCTCAAGCAACAGCGGATTTCCTCCAACGACTCCGTACTGGCCTCGGTGTCCGGCGCGCGGCGTCCGACCTATCGCGAATTGATCAAAAACGCCTTCCAGCCACGCCTGTGGAATGCCACGCAAAATGTGCTGGTGGGCGGTGCGCCGTATACGCAGATGGAAGCCAACTTCCCGCTGTTCTTCGGGTTGGCGATTCAGATGTACGAATCCACCCTGATCTCCGACCAAGCGCCGATCGATGCCTATCTGCAAGGCGACTCCACCGCGATGAGCGCGCAGCAGGTCCAAGGCATGAACCTGTTCCTTGGCAAGGGCAAATGCGTCAACTGCCATGGCGGCGCGGAGCTGACCAACGCCGCCAGCCGTTTGCTGATGCACCCGCGTGAACGCATCGAACGCATGGTCATGGCCGACAACCTCACCACCCTCTACGACAACGGTTTCTACAACACCGGCGTGCGCCCGACTTCCGAGGATCTGGCGCTCGGTGGCTCGGATGCCTGGGGCAACCCATGGTCGTTCAGTCGCCAATACAACAAATTGCTGCAGGGTGGCAGTATTCCCGATCCGCTGGACGTCGATGTCTGCACCTTCGAAGCGCCACTCAGCGCAGCGATTCCGTGCGACGCCACGCTTAAGCCCAATGTCGGCTTCCGCGATTCGGTCGATGGTGCTTTTAAAACCCCGACCTTGCGCAACATCGCGCTGACCGGGCCGTACTTCCACAACGGCAGCCGTGCCACGCTTAAACAGGTCATGGAGTTTTACAACCGTGGCGGTGATCGCCGTGGCGAAGACGCGAACAACACCAGCGGTTTCGAGCACCCTTCGGCGAATCAGCACAACACCTCGAACCTCGATCCGGACATGACCAATCTCAACCTGACGTCCGATGAGATCGACGCCTTGGTGAAATTCATGGAAGTCGGACTGACCGACCCACGTGTGGCGTGGGAGCGGGCGCCTTTCGATCATCCGTCGCTGGTCATCCCGCAAGGCCATATCGGTGATGAAAACGCGGTGACCCAACGGCCCGCCAGCCCGAAAGTCACCACCCGCCAGGCAGCGGACGCTTCGCTCAATCTCAAGCCTTACGGCGCTGAGGGGCGAAGCACGACGGAGGGGCCATTACTGCCGTTCTACAACGATCTGTAAGGAATATTTCCAGGCCTGGCCATCAGTGATGGTGGCCAGCTTGGCAAATCGGGCAAAAAACTTGGCAAATCGCTCAGATACTCGGGTTTTCTGCCGTTATAGAGACTGCGTGTGATCTGGATCACATTGTGTGTGCTTAACTGGCCAGATTGCAGGCACAATGCCATCTCTTTGATATGACGGGTCGGAGCTTTACCCTTGCCGCGTTCTTCCGCTGTACGTTTCAGCCATTTCCTACCTTCACTGCTGTTGTTACTCGCGGGGTTGGCGGCTGCGTACGTCAAAGACCTCAACGTGTTCTTCACGTCGCTGTTCAATGTGCTGCCGACGTTGGTGCTGTTGTTGGGTGGCGCCTATTGCGCGGTTTACCGCCGTCAGCGCGAACTGTTTCTGATGCTCACGGTGTACATCGCCTACTTCTTGCTCGACACCCAGACCGACTATTACCGCGACAACGGCAAGGTCCGCGAAGACGCTGCGGTGGTTTTCCACCTGGTCTGTTTGCTGCTGCCGTTGTTGTTCGGCCTGTTTGCGGCGTGGCAGGAACGTACGCATCTGTTTCAGGACATGGTTGCGCGCTTCGCCGTGTTGCTGGCCTTCGGCAGCGTGGCGCTGGGGCTTGAGCAAAGTTATCCCCAGGCGTTGCTGATGTGGCTCTCGGAAATCCGTTGGCCGGCGCTGCACGGCGCGTGGATGAGCCTGATCCAGCTTTCCTATCCAGTATTCATCTCGGCATTCCTGCTGCTCGCCTGGCAATACTGGCGCCACCCGCGCCCGCTGCACGCGGCGCAACTGGTCGGCTTGCTCGGCGTGTTCTGGATGCTGCCGAAAACCTTCATCCTGCCGTTCACCCTGAACATCATGTGCAGTCAGGTGATGTTGATGATCGCGGCTGCTGTGGCGCACGAGGCTTATCAAATGGCCTTCCGCGATGAGCTTACTGGTCTGCCGGGGCGCCGCGCCCTCAATGAACGTATGCAGCGACTCGGGCGCAACTACGTGCTGGCGATGAGCGACGTTGACCACTTCAAGAAATTCAACGACACCCACGGCCACGATGTCGGCGACCAGGTGCTGCGTCTGGTCGCCAGCAAGCTGTCGAAAATCAGCGGTGGCGGTAGGGCGTATCGCTACGGTGGTGAGGAATTTGCCCTGGTGTTCGCAGGCAAAACCCTTGAAGAGTGCATGCCGCATCTTGAGGTGATCCGCGAGTCGATTGCTTCCTACAGCATTCAATTGCGCAATCAGGAAAACCGTCCACAGGACGATCAGCAAGGTCGTCAGCGCCGCGCCGGCTCGGGTGCTTCCAGCGTATCGGTGACGGTGAGCATCGGCGTGGCTGAGCGAGTGGAGCAGCGCAACCCGGAACAAGTCCTGAAATCTGCCGACGAGGCGCTTTACGCTGCTAAAGGCGCGGGGCGTAACTGCGTGGTTGCGTTCGGCCAGAACCGTCGCGGTGCAGTACGCATGGACACGGCCGCAGGTTGAGTGATGACGGCGCATTCAGCGTCTGCACAATGATTGTTTGGCGTGGTGGCCGGCAGTAGGTTGAGGCAATCTGCTGACGGAGAAGCCACCATGCCTGAGTACAAAGCTCCCCTGCGCGACATGCGCTTTCTGATCGACCACGTCTTCGACTTCCACACCAATTACGCCGCCCTCGGCGCGCACGACGCCAGCCCGGACATGATCAACGCGATCCTCGAAGAGGGCGCGAAGTTCTGCGAGAACGTTCTGGCACCGCTCAATCGCAGCGGCGACGAAGAGGGCTGCCATTTCGACAACGGCGTGGTGACAACGCCTACAGGCTTCAAGCAGGCTTTCGCACAATACGTCGAGGGCGGCTGGCACGGTCTGGCCGCAGACCCGACCTACGGCGGCCAAGGCCTGCCGAGTTCGCTGGGGCTGGTGATCAGCGAAATGGTTGGCTCCAGCAACACGTCCTGGGGCATGTACCCGGGGCTGACTCACGGCGCGATGTCGGCGATCCATGCCCATGGCAGCGCCGAGCAGAAAGACACCTATCTGAGCAAACTCACCGCCGGGCAATGGACCGGCACCATGTGCCTGACCGAAGCCCATTGCGGCACCGACCTGGGCATCATCAAGACCCGCGCCGTGCCTCAGGCTGACGGCAGTTACGCGGTCACCGGCAGCAAGATTTTCATCTCTGCCGGCGAGCACGACATGAGCGACAACATCATCCATCTGGTGCTGGCCAAATTGCCCGACGCTCCGGCTGGGACCAAAGGGATTTCGCTGTTTATCGTGCCGAAGTTCTTGCCAGATACGGCGGGCGAAGCAGGCGAGCGTAACGGCGTGTCCTGCGGTTCGATCGAGCACAAGATGGGCATCAAGGCTTCGGCCACCTGCGTGCTCAACTTCGACGGTGCCAAGGGCTACCTGATCGGCGAGGCGAACAAGGGCCTCAACTGCATGTTCACGATGATGAACCATGCGCGGCTCGGTACCGGCATGCAGGGGTTGTGTCTGGGTGAAGCGAGTTTCCAGGGCGCGATCAAATACGCCAACGATAGATTGCAAATGCGCTCGCTGACCGGCGCCAAAGCCCCGGACAAAGCCGCCGACCCAATCATTGTTCATCCGGACGTGCGGCGCATGCTGTTGACCATGAAGGCCTTCAACGAGGGCAACCGCGCGCTGACTTATTTCACCGCGCAGCTGCTCGATGTCGCGCATTTGAGCAGCGATGCCGAGGCGCGTCGGGAAGCCGAAGACCTGTTGGCCTTCCTCACACCGATCTGCAAGGCGTTCATGACCGACACCGGGCTGGAAGTAACCAACCACGGCATGCAGGTGTTTGGCGGCCACGGTTTCATTCGCGAGTGGGGCATGGAGCAACTGGTTCGCGACTGTCGGATTGCGCCGATCTACGAAGGCACCAACGGCATTCAGGCGCTGGATCTGCTCGGGCGCAAGGTGCTGGGCAGTCAGGGTAAATTGCTGCGCGGCTTCACCAAGATCGTCCACAAGTTCTGCGCGGCCAACGCCGAGCACCCGCAACTGGGCAGTTTCGTTGCGCAGCTCAATGAGCTGAATCAGCAGTGGGGCGACCTGACCATGAAGGTCGGCATGGCGGCGATGAAGAACCCGGATGAAGTGGGCGCGGCGTCGGTGGATTATCTGATGTACAGCGGTTACATCATCCTCGGCTATTTGTGGTTGCGCATGGCATTGGTGGCGCAGGCGCAGCTGGAGGCGGGCGAGGGTGAGGTGGATTACCTGCGCGGGAAATTGGCGACGTGCGAGTTTTACTTCAAGCGTTTGTTGCCGCGTACGGTGGCGCACCGGGCGGCGATCGAGGCGGGGAGTGATTGTTTGATGAAGCTGCCGGCTGAACTGTTTTCTCTGTAGGAAAAAGCAAAAGATCGCAGCCTTCGGCAGCTCCTACATAGGATCGAGTTTTACCTGTAGGCGCTGCCGAAGGCTGCGATCTTTTTTCGGTGACTAAAAATAACAAATCGGTCACCAGTTGACCCTATGTGTCGCAAAAGTTGTTGAGGTACACTCCGGCTCAACGAAACACCCTTCCACGAATCACCGTTTAGATCTTGCGAGGTTTGCCATGGCTGACTACAAAGCGCCGCTGCGCGATATGCGCTTCGTCCTCAATGAAGTGTTCGAGGTCGCCAAACTTTGGGCCGAACTGCCGGCGCTGGCCGAGACCGTCGACGCCGAAACCGTTGAAGCCATTCTCGAAGAGGCCGGCAAGGTCACCAGCAAAAGCATCGCGCCGCTGAGCCGCGCTGCTGACGAAGAAGGTTGCCATTGGGCCGACGGTGCCGTCACCACCCCGGCCGGATTCCCACAGGCTTATCAGACTTACGCCGAAGGCGGCTGGGTCGGTGTTGGCGGTGATCCGGCCTACGGCGGCATGGGCATGCCCAAAGCCGTGTCGGCGCAGGTTGAAGAAATGGTCAACTCCGCCAGCCTGTCGTTCGGTCTGTACCCTATGCTGACTGCAGGCGCCTGCCTGTCGATCAACGCCCACGCCAGCGAAGAGCTGAAAGCGGCGTATCTGCCGAACATGTACGCCGGCGTCTGGGCCGGTTCGATGTGCCTGACCGAGCCGCATGCCGGCACCGATCTGGGGATTATTCGCACCAAGGCTGAACCTCAGGCCGACGGTTCCTACAAGGTCAGCGGCACGAAGATCTTCATCACCGGTGGCGAACACGACCTCACCGAAAACATCATTCACCTGGTACTGGCGAAACTGCCGGACGCCCCGGCGGGCCCGAAAGGCATCTCGTTGTTCCTGGTGCCGAAGTTCATGGTCAATGCCGACGGCAGCCTGGGCGCGCGCAACCCGGCGAACTGCGGTTCGATCGAACACAAGATGGGCATCCAGGCCTCCGCGACCTGCGTGATGAACTTCGACGAAGCCGTCGGTTATCTGGTCGGCGAGCCGAACAAAGGCCTCAACGCGATGTTCACCATGATGAACTACGAGCGTCTGGGCGTCGGCATCCAAGGCCTGGCGACCGGTGAGCGCTCTTATCAAAACGCCGTTGAATACGCCCGCGACCGTCTGCAAAGCCGTTCGCCGACGGGCGCGCAAAACAAGGACAAAGTCGCTGACCCGATCATCGTCCACCCGGACGTGCGGCGCATGCTGCTGACCATGAAAGCCTCGAACGAAGGTGGCCGTGCGTTTTCCACCTACGTGGCAATGCAACTCGACACCGCCAAGTTCAGCGAAGACGCCACCACGCGCAAGCGTGCGGAAGATCTGGTCGCGTTGCTGACGCCAGTGGCCAAGGCATTCCTCACTGATCTGGGTCTGGAAACCACCGTGCACGGCCAGCAGATTTTCGGCGGCCACGGCTACATCCGCGAGTGGGGCCAGGAGCAACTGGTGCGTGACGTGCGCATCACCCAGATCTACGAAGGCACCAACGGCATTCAGGCGCTGGACCTGGTCGGTCGCAAGATCGTCGGTAGCGGAGGCGCGTTCTATAAGTTGTTCGCCGACGAGATCCGCCACTTCACCGCCACGGCGAGCGCCGATCTGGGCGAATTTACCAAGCCGTTGAACGAGGCGGTCGATACCCTCGACGAGCTGACCTCGTGGCTGCTGGATCGGGCGAAAACCAATCCGAACGAAATTGGCGCGGCTTCGGTCGAATATTTGCAAGCGTTTGGTTACGTTTCCTACGCCTACATGTGGGCGTTGATGGCCAAAGCTGCATCGGGCAAAGAAGAGCAGGATGATTTCTATGCCAGCAAGCTCGGCACTGCGCGCTTCTACTTCGCCCGTCTGCTGCCGCGAATTCACTCGTTGAGCGCGTCGGTGAAGGCTGGTAGCGAGTCGCTGTTCCTGCTGGAGGCGGCGCAATTCTGATGAGATAACGTCATGTAAGCATTTTCTTACATGACGTGCTGCTGTTCTCCCATATGCGCGGATTGGATCCACGGCTAATCTACATTTCATGGACGTCGCGCAGGAAGCGCAAAGCAACAACACGGACACGTAGGATTCTGCCAGGGTGGCGGAGTGAAATGGATGTCAGGGAAACAGTCTGCAAAGCCCCGCTTCGGCGGGGTTTTCTTTTGCCTGAAGAAAAGTAGTCAGGCCAACGGATCCAGCGCCGGCTTCACTTCGCGCTCCATCACTTCCTCCAGCAACGTCTGCAACAGCGCCAGAGGCGCCTGCTGACGCTGAACATCACGACAGACCAAGCCAACTTTCAGCGGCACCCGTGGTTCGCTCAAAGGTTTCCACAGCAAATCCTGATCATCGTATTCCTTCTGCGAACGCCCTGGCAGCACCGTCGCCAGTTTGGTGTGCGGCAGACTGTCGAGAATCCCCACCATATTGTTCAACTCGGCTTGCACCTGCGGACGGCGTCCAAGGGCAGTCAGTTGCGCCTGCCAGATCTGGCGGATCTGGAATTCTTCGCCCAATAGCAACATTGGCAACTCGGCGGCTTGGCGCATCGAGACCTTTTTGAATTCGCGCAACGGATGATCCGCCGGGATCACCAGCGTCAGTTCATCCTCGTAAAGCATCACGCCATGCAAACCCGGTTGGCGCGGCGGTAGATAACTGATGCCAATATCCAGCGACCCGTTGAGCAGTCGCCGCTCGATCTCAAGTCCAGTCAATTCATAAATCTGCACCACCAGATGCGGCTGCGCCTTACGCACCCGTTCGAGCATTTGCGGGACCAGACTGGTGTGCACCGTTTGCAGCACGCCGATCGCCAGCGTGCGCAGGGCCTGGCCCTTGAAGTTGCCTAGCGCCTCGCGCGCCCGCTGCAGGCCATCAAGCAGCGGAAGGGCGTGGTTGTAAAGGGTGTGCGCGGCGAGGGTCGGCAGCAGGCGTTTGCTGCTGCGCTCGAACAGGGTGACGTCGAGGTTCTGCTCGAGTTGGCGGATCTGCTGCGACAGTGCCGGTTGCGAGATCGACAGGCGCTCAGCAGCGCGGCCGACATGACCTTCTTCGTAGACCGCGACGAAATAACGCAGTTGTTTGAAATCCATAAGTAACGCTTATCGAAAATGCTGGGAAATCGAAATGGCCCGCAGGCGTCAGTGCGCCTAGTCTAACCGCATTCACAAGGCTTACAGGGCCAGAAAGCGCGATGAATAGCGTTCGCTCCGACAGTGTTTGCATAGGCAGTTCAAAAAACCTCAAACGAGGTTTTTTTCAATGAATCTGTTCAGTTTGCGGCGTCAGACGCCGAGTCTCGATGACCTCGCTTTCGAGGACAATCCCTCTGAAACCAGCGAAAATCTCAGCGCCGAGCGCCTGATGCCCAGTGTCGAACGGCCGCAACAGGTGTTCGTCCGGGGGCAGGGTTCGTGGTTGTGGGACAGCAACGACCGCGCGTACCTCGACTTCTCCCAGGCCGGTGGCGCCAACAGCCTTGGCCACAGCCCTTCGGCGCTCGTCAAAGCCATCAGCAGCCAGGCTCAGGCGCTGATCAACCCCGGTTTCAACCTGCACAATCGCGGCATGCTCAGCCTTGCCGAGCGTCTTTGCGCTGCCACTTCCAGCGATCAGGCGTACTTGCTCAACAGCGGCAGCGAAGCCTGTGAAGCGGCGATCAAACTGGCGCGCAAATGGGGCCAACTGCATCGCGGTGGCGCCTCGCGGATCATTGTTGCGAAACAGGGTTGCCATGGCCGCAGCCTGGCAACGATTTCCGCCTCGGACAGCTGCAATCTGCACAACCGCTTCGCGCCGTTACTTCCGGGTTTTGATCGGGTGCCGTTCAACGACTCGCCGGCGCTGCACGCGGCGGTCGATGCGCAAACCGTCGCGATTATGCTTGAACCAATCCAGAGCGATGCTGGCGTTATCCCAGCCACCGACCATTACCTTAAAGGCGTTGAACGTCTCTGTCGTGAACTTGGCATTCTGCTGATCCTCGACGAAGTGCAAACCGGCATCGGCCGCTGCGGCACCTTGCTCGCCGAACAGGCCTACGGCGTTCGCGCCGATATCGTCGTGCTCGGCAAAGGCCTTGGCGGCGGTGTGCCCTTGGCCGCGTTGCTGGCACGGGGCAAAGCCTGCTGTTTCGAAGCGGGCGAACTCGGCGGCACCCATCACGGCAACGCACTGATGACAGCGGCCGGTCTGGTGGTGCTCGACAGCGTGCAAGACCGCAGCTTTCTCGAACAGACCAACGACAACGGCCAACATCTGCGTGAAGGCCTGACCCGATTGGCGCACCGCTACGACCACGGAGAAGTGCGCGGCCAAGGCCTGTTCTACGGACTGACCCTGTCAGACGATTCCGCCGAAGCCGTCGTCCACGCCGCCCTGCACGAAGGCCTGCTGCTCAACGCCCCGCAAGCCAACTGTCTGCGCTTCACCCCGGCCCTCACCGTCAGCAAAACCAACATCGACGAAATGCTCCTGCGCCTGGGCCGCGCCTTCTCGCGAGTGCGCACCGCGCAACTGCAATGCCGCAAAGGGATTGCCGTCTGAACTGAAGTTTCCTACCCGATTTCCAGAACCGTCTCGCGGTATAACGCACGCCCCACGCCTGATTCTTTTGGCGTGGGGCGTTTTTTTGTTGGGTGGTGGCGATGAAATGGCAGTTGCACTGAACCCTGACGAACGGCGCAGGTCGATTAGCTTGTATGGCTCAAGTGAGCCAACCCCCATTCAGGAGCTGCCCCATGGACTTCATTCGCATCATCATCGCTATTCTGTTGCCACCACTGGGTGTGTTTCTGCAGGTCGGGTTTGGCGGGGCGTTCTGGTTGAACATTCTGTTGACGCTGTGCGGGTATATTCCGGGGATCGTGCATGCGGTGTATATCATCGCCAAGCGTTGAGTACTGCGGCGCCAAGTAGATAGCTTTCGCGAGCAGGCTCGCTCCCACAGGGGATTTGTGAACAACACAGATTCAATGTGGGAGCGAGCCTGCTCGCGAATGCGGCAACTCGGTTTTGAACGGGGCGCGGTGATCAGTCCGCCAACCCCATTACCTGGCGATAGAACTTCCACTCCTGCTCCAGCGCATGCGCCTGATTGGCGGCGCGGCGGAAGCCGTGGCGTTCGTCGGGGTAGTAATGCGCTTCGACCGGGACGCCGTTCTGCTCGAGTGCCGTGACCATGTCGCGGGTCTGTTGCGGGACAACGACCGCGTCCAGTTCACCCTGAAAAAAGATTACCGGCACCCGGATGTTGCCCGCGTGCAGCAAGGGTGTGCGGGCGGCGTAGCGTTCGGCGTCCTGTTCGGGATCACCGATCAGCCAGTCCAGATAATCCCCTTCGAACTTGTGCGTCGCCCGGCCCAGCGCGACCGGATCGCTGACGCCGTAGAGGCTGGCGCCGGCGCGGAAAACCTGTTTGAACGCCAGCGCACATAACGTGGTGTAGCCGCCCGCGCTGCCACCACGAATGAATGCGCGTTCACCGTCGATCAAACCCTGCTCGGCGAGATAGCTCACAACCGCACAAGCGTCCTCGACATCCACCTCACCCCAGCTCAGGTACAAGGCCTGGCGATATTCCCGGCCATATCCACTACTGCCGCGATAGTTGAGATCAGCGACGGCGAAGCCACGTTGCGTCCAGTACTGGATGCGCGGGTCGAGCATCGGGTAGCAGGCCGATGTCGGGCCACCGTGGATGAACACCACCAGCGGCGGTTTCGCCTCGCCGCTCATGGCTGGATAGAAGAACCCGTACGCTTCGCCGGAACCACTCGGGTAGCGCAAGGTTTGCGGGCGACTGATGCGCTCGGCGGGCAAGGGCGCCACGCCACCCACCAGCACGTTCACTTCTCGCGTGGTTCGATCAATGGCGATGACCGCCGAAGGGCTGATCGGTGAGGCTGCGATGCAGTAGATAAATCGCTCATCCAACGCCAAATGACGGAAGCGGCTGTAGTCACTGGTGAAATCTTCACCACCGAGCGTCAGGCGGCCAAAACCACCTTCGCTCCAACTGGCTAAAAACGAATCCTCAACAGGCAGCCAAGTGCAGCCACCCAGTTGCCACGGAGCTGGCGCATGATCGGCGTGCGCAGCAGGCAATGCTTTCAAACCGTCGCCAGTCGCAACCCACGGCTGCCAGAAACCGGCGCGATCGGTCAGGCAATACAAACGTCCTTCCGAATCAAATCGCGGTTGCTGAATGGACTCTTCAACCTCGGTACCGGTAACGCATCGCGGCGAACCGAATGCCCCGTCAGTCAATCGCTCAGCCACCATCAACCGAGTCGACGTCCATGGCTGATGCGGGCGACTCCACTCGATCCACGCCAAGCGCTGGCCATCCGCACTGAGGATTGGCGCCGCATAAAAATCCGCGCCTTCAGCCAATGAATGCAGCGTCCCGTCAGCCAGATCAATCGCCACCAGCCGATGCTGATCTTGCTGTTCTTCCACCGCCAGCACCTGACCGAAAGCAAAATGCACATCGCCATAACGGCACTCACCCGACGTCAATGCTTCAGGCTCGCCACCGAGTTTCTGGCGGTACAACTGCTGATCCGCCTCAGCGACGAAAACCACCCCATCTGGCGTCAGACAAAACGCGCCACCGCCATATTCGTACACCCGACTGCGCACGCTGAAGCCATCCGGCGTCAGACATTTCGCCACGCCGTCACGCCAATGCCAGATCCGGCACGCGGCATCTTCCGGGCGATATTCATTCCAGAACAGCCCGTTGTCGCCAAGCTGCAGCTCGGCGAAATCCATGCCGGCAGCGACGGCTTGCGAAGCGCTGAAAGGCTCAGCCCTTGGCGATGAGGCGTGAGTTTCGTTCATTGCGGAAGGCCAGTTGTTCGATGGTTTGGGTGGCGGTCTCGGCTTCTTCGCGGGCCTTGAGGATCACGCCGTGATGTTCGGACTTGCTGCACACCGGGTCGGCATTGCTCGCATCACCGGTGAGCATGAACGCCTGGCAGCGGCAGCCGCCGAAGTCTTTTTCTTTCTCGTCGCAGGAGCGGCACGGCTCGGGCATCCAGTCGTAACCGCGAAAGCGGTTGAAGCCGAACGAGTCGTACCAGATGTGCTGCATGCTGTGATCGCGCACATTGGGAAATTGCACCGGCATCTGCCTGGCGCCGTGGCAGGGCAGGGCGGTGCCGTCCGGGGTGACTGTCAGAAAGATACTGCCCCAGCCGTTCATGCAGGCTTTCGGGCGTTCTTCGTAGTAATCCGGGGTCACGAAAATCAACTTGCACGGATGCCCTTCGGCTTCCAGTTTCGCCCGATATTCGTTGGTGATGCGTTCGGCGCGCACCAGTTGCTCCTTGGTCGGCAACAGGCCGACACGATTGAGCTGCGCCCAACCGTAAAACTGGCAGGTGGCGAGCTCGACGAAGTCGGCCTCCAGCGCGATGCACAGGTCGATGATGCGGTCGATCTTGTCGATGTTGTGCCGATGGGTGACGAAGTTCAGCACCATCGGATAACCGTGGGCCTTCACCGCACGGGCCATTTCCAGCTTCTGCGCAAAGGCCTTTTTCGAGCCGGCGAGCAGGTTGTTCACTTGCTCGTCGCTGGCCTGGAAACTGATCTGGATGTGATCGAGGCCAGCCTTTTTGAAGTCGCTGATTTTCTGCTCGGTCAGGCCGATGCCGGAGGTGATCAGGTTGGTGTAGAAACCCAACTGCCGCGCTTCATGAATCAGTTCGGCCAGGTCCTGTCGAACCAAAGGCTCGCCACCGGAAAAACCCAGTTGCGCTGCACCCATCTCCCGCGCTTCGCGAAAGACCTTGATCCACTGCTCGGTACTCAGCTCTTTGCCCTGCTCGGCGAAATCCAGTGGATTGGAGCAGTACGGGCATTGCAGCGGGCAGCGGTAGGTCAGCTCGGCGAGCAGCCACAGCGGCAGGCCGATCTCAGGTTTTGGCGGTACTTGCACCGACGAATCAGGCAAGTTCGATCCAGTGCTGCGCACGGGCAACCTCCATGAATTGCTCGATGTCGTCACCGAGCTCAGGCACGCCGGGGAACTGCTCATCGAGTTTGGCAATAATCGCCGCAACGTCGCGTTCGCCGTCGATCAAACCGCCGATCAGCGCGGCGCTGTCGTTGAGCTTGATCATGCCTTCCGGGTAGAGCAGCACATGACCTTTCTGCGCCGGTTCGTACTGGAAGCGGTAGCCGGGGCGCCAGGTCGGGACTTTGCTGCGATCGAAACTCATAAGGTGATTCCTTTATGCCAGACGCGTTGTTCGGTGACGCTGTGATACGGCGGGCGGTTCAGTTCGTAGGCCATGCTCATGGCATCGAGCATGCTCCAAAGAATGTCCAGTTTGAACTGGAGAATTTCCAGCATGCGCTCCTGGCCTTCGCGGGTTTTGTAGTGCTCCAGCGTGATCGCCAGACCGTGCTCGACATCGCGTCGCGCTTGACCGAGGCGGGTGCGGAAGTATTCGTAACCGGCCGGGTCGATCCACGGGTAATGCTGCGG